>NZ_JARTVT010000011.1:0-201086 GCF_029625685.1 Mesorhizobium sp. WSM4976 | reverse complement strand
TTTTTTTTTTTCTTTTTTTTTTTGTTGTTTTTATAATTTTTTTTTTTTTTTTTTTTTTCCCCCCCCCCCCCCCCCCGCGGCCGGGGCCGGGGGGCGCCCCCCCCCTCGACACCATCCCTAATGCGATCTGCACAACCCGGCAAGGCTATCCTACGGCGAGGCTTTACGACAGGTGCCCCTGACATTGGCTGGGAAAGTGGAGTTGCACATGCGTGACAAGACGCAGTTGACAGGGCTCGAAACAGAAACTGTCAATTCCGCCAAAACCCGCAAGCCGCTTTATGCCGCGCGTCAAAAGATCTTTCCGAAGCGCGCCTCGGGCAACTTTCGTCGCTTCAAATGGCTGGTGATGACGATCACACTTGGCATCTATTACCTGGCTGCGTGGCTGCCTTGGGCTCGCGGTCCATTTGCCCCGGACCAGGCAGTCCTGCTCGATCTCGCGAACCGGCGCTTCTACTTCTTCTTCATCGAGATATGGCCCCAGGAATTCTTCTATGTGGCCGGCCTCCTGGTCATGGCGGGCGTCGGTCTTTTCCTGATCACCTCGACTGTCGGCCGTGCCTGGTGCGGCTATGCATGCCCTCAGACGGTGTGGGTCGATCTGTTCCTCGTCGTCGAACGTGCGATAGAGGGCGACCGTAACGCTCGCATGAAACTCGATGCAGGCCCCTGGACCGCCCGCAAGCTGATGCTGCGCTTATCGAAGCACGCCGTCTGGCTGGTCATCGGTGCGGCGACCGGCGGCGCCTGGATTTTCTATTTTGCCGATGCGCCGACGCTGGTTGGCGAACTCTTCACCGGCACCGCGCCACCCGTCGCCTACATCACTGTCGCCGTGCTGACGGCTACCACCTACACGTTCGGCGGTCTGATGCGCGAGCAGGTCTGCACCTACATGTGCCCATGGCCGCGCATCCAGGCAGCGATGCTCGACGAAAGTTCTCTCACCGTCACCTACAATGACTGGCGCGGCGAACCGCGTTCTCGCCACGCCAAGAAGGTCCTTGCCGCAGGGCTGCCGGTCGGTGACTGCGTCGACTGCAATGCCTGCGTCGCGGTCTGCCCGATGGGGATCGACATCCGCGATGGCCAGCAGATGGAATGCATCACCTGCGCGCTGTGCATAGACGCCTGCGACGGGGTCATGGACAAGCTCGGCAAGGAGCGCGGGCTGATCTCCTATGCGACACTGTCCGACTACAACGCCAACATGATGCTGGCGACCGCGGGCGGCTCCAGTTCAGTCAACCCGTCGCAGGTCAGGACCGCTGATGGCCTGTTCTCCGACAAGGTGGCGCATTTCCATATCCGCAAGATCTTTCGGCCACGCACCTACGTCTACATGGGTATCTGGTCGCTGATCGGCCTGGGTCTGCTCTATTCGCTGCTGACGCGCGATCGGCTCGAAGTCAACGTGCTGCATGATCGCAATCCGCAATTTGTCACGCTGTCCGACGGCTCGATCCGCAACGGCTACACCGTCAAGCTGCTCAACATGATCCCCGAGCCAAGGACGATCGTTGTCGCGATTCAAGGCTTGCAGGGCGCCGAGATGAGCGTGGTCGGCGACGACATCCCGGAAGGCCGTTCTTTTGCCATTCCGGTCGAACCCGACCGCCTGAAAATGCTGAAGGTCTTCGTGCGCCAGCCGGCGGATCAAATCCAGGGCACAGCGCAGACCTTCAAGTTCCGTGTCGAGGACAAGGCGAGCTTCGAGGCGGACGAATACACCGCCACCTTCAACGCGCCGGAGACTGCCAGATGACCGCTAACGCTGAAAAACCCCGCGTATTCACCGGCAGGCACATGCTGGCCATCATCCTAGCCTTTTTCGGGGTGGTCATCGCGGTCAATCTGACGATGGCAACGCTCGCCAACACGAGCTGGACCGGCCTTGTCGTCGAAAACACCTATGTGGCGAGCCAGCAGTTCAACAAGAAGGCCGAGGAGGGGCGGGCGCAGGCAGCGCTCGGCTGGACCGGCAAGCTGACCATCGCATGGGGCGAGGTCCGCTATAGCCTTACCGACGCCGTCGGCAAGCCGATTGCCTTGCATGGCGTCAAGGTGCTGTTTCGCCATCCCGCCTACGAGAAAGAGGACAAGGCGGTCAACCTCGCCCTCGCCTCCGGCCAGGAATTCGCAGCCCAGCACATGCCGAAGGATGGCGTCTGGATCGTCGAAGTCGACGCTGACGCCGGTCTGGCCGAGCCCTACCGCGAAGTCCGCAGGATCATGATTTCCCATGGAGCGCTGAAATGAGTTGTTGTGCACCGGGCGCCGAAATGGCGCTTGATCTGGGCAGCACCACGTCGGTCCTGCCGTCTAGTCAAGAGATCAGGCTGGCGAGCCGATCGCTTGGAGATGATCTCCGCCAAACCGATCTTTCGGTGCCGAGCGTTCATTGCGCAGCTTGTATCCAGACGATCGAGACGGCGTTGGGAACGCTCGATCGCGTCGAGAGCGCCCGCGTCAACCTGTCGACGAAACGGGTCTCGGTCCGCTGGCGTGGCGACGAGGTTCCACCGTTCGTCGCCGCGCTTGGACGGCTCGGCTACCAGGCGCATCTCTTCGCCCCCGAGATTGATGAAAAGGACAGGACGCTTTCGGAGTTGATCCGCGCCGTCGCGGTTGCCGGGTTCGCGGCGGGCAATATCATGCTGCTTTCGGTCTCTGTCTGGTCCGGGGCCGAAGGGGCTACCCGCGACCTGTTTCACTGGGTCTCCGCATTGATCGCCATCCCAGCGCTCGCCTTCGCCGGCGGCATCTTCTTCCGCTCGGCCTGGAATGCACTGCGCCACGGCCGCATGAACATGGACGTGCCGATCGCGGTCGGAGTGTCGCTCGCTTACGCCATGAGCCTCTATGAGACGATCAACCATGGCGACCACGCCTATTTCGACGCGTCGGTTTCGCTGCTTTTTTTCCTTTTGATCGGCAGGACGCTGGATCACGTGATGCGCGAACGTGCCCGCACCGCGGTGAAAGGCCTGTCGCAGCTGGCCGCACGCGGCGCCATGGTGCTGCGCGGCGATGGCGCGCGCGACTATCTGCCGGTTGGCGAGATCGAACCGGGGATGCAGCTGCTGATCGCGGCCGGTGAAAGGATCCCCGTCGACGGCAAGATCATCCACGGAGCGTCTGATCTCGACTGCTCGCTGGCCTCAGGCGAAAGCGCGCCGAAAAACGTGGCGCCGGGCGAAGCCGTGCAGGCCGGCGTGCTCAATCTTACCGGCCCGCTGACGATCGAGGCGACCGCCGCCGCGAAGGATTCGTTCCTCGCCGAAATGGTTCGGCTGATGGAAGCCGCAGAGGGCGGTCGCGCGCACTATCGCCGCATCGCTGATCGCGTGTCGGCACTCTACGCGCCCGTGGTTCATCTCACCGCCTTCGTGACATTCCTGGGTTGGATGGCGGCGACGGGCGACTGGCACCGGGCGATGACGATCGCCATTGCCGTTCTGATCATCACCTGCCCGTGCGCGCTCGGCCTCGCCGTACCGATCGTTCAGGTGGTCGCCGCGCGGCGTCTGTTCGAGAACGGCATCATGGTCAAGGACGGTTCGGCCATGGAGCGCCTGGCGACGATTGATAACGCAGTGTTCGACAAGACCGGAACGCTCACGCTCGGACAACCCCGGCTCCTCAATGCATCGTCGATCGATCCGGCCATGCTGGCAATCGCGGCAGACATGGCCGCGCACTCGCGTCACCCGTTTTCAAAGGCCATAACCGGCTTTGCCGCTCCTGGCGGGCAACACAAATTCGATGCCGTCACAGAGCATCCGGGGTTCGGGATCGAAGCCACTGTCGCCGGAAGCATCTGGCGGCTGGGTCGACGCGGATGGGCTGGATGGAAGGCCCGGACCGGTGGTGAAGGCAACCATGGCTATGGCGGAACGGTGCTGACAAAAGACGGGTTCATTGTCGCGACCTTCGATTTCGAGGATGCGCTGCGCGCCGACGCGGCGGCGGCGATCAAGCGATTGAACGATACTGGGGTGTCGATGCAAATGCTGTCGGGCGATACCGCAGGTGCCTGCGGTGAAGTTGCAAGAATGCTGGGTGTCGAGGACTTCGTTCCGTGCCTGCTGCCGTCGGGCAAGGTCGAGCGCATCGAGACCCTGGCGAAAGACGGACACAAGGTTCTGATGGTTGGCGACGGCCTCAACGACACGCCGGCGCTGAGCGCGGCGCATGTCTCGATCGCTCCGGCCACCGCCGCCGACATTGGCCGCAATGCCGCCGACTTCGTATTCCTGCGCGAAAGCCTTCTGGCAGTGCCTCTCGCGCTGGACGTCTCGCGCAAGGCGGGACACCTGATCCGCCAGAACATCGCGATTGCGATCGTCTACAATGCCGTCGCCGTGCCGATCGCCATCCTGGGCCACGCCACGCCTTTGTTAGCGGCGATTGCCATGTCTGCCTCATCGGTGCTTGTTATTGGAAACGCATTGCGCTTGCACGGCTTCGGGGCGAATGCGACGCTGCAAGTTATTCAAAAAGTCGGACGCTCCGCAGTCAGCTATTCGGCATAATCCTCGTGACGACGTTGCTCTATCTCATACCAGTGGCCCTTTTTCTGGGTGCACTGGGTGTGTCCGGCTTCGTCTGGGCATTGCGAAGCGGTCAATACGAAGATCTCGACGGAGCCGCCGAGCGGATACTAATTGATCGGGACGACAAACCGGAACGCTGATTTCAATCCGCTGTGCATAAGATGCGCGGATCGCGCTCGTCAGTCGAGCCGGCTCGGTCGGGAACAAGCTGTCCATGCTCCATGCTCCATGCTCCATGCTCCATGCTCCATGACCATCTTGACCTAAGCTGCACACTACATTTGTGAAAAGCCTCTGTCGTGCGAAGGACTGCCTCCCATTGCACCCAGTATGAGGCGTGTGATGCCACGAGAGTACCTCGCGTGGCCGGACGAGAGCTTGGCAATGTGCGCACGGGTTCCAAAGTGGAACGTCACGGTCGATCACCTGACCGTGAACCGCCAGTGCCGATTGGTCATGTCTGGCTGATCCAGATCAGGGTCATACTCATCGGCGTGGTCTATTGACCAGTCTTCGACGGAGAAATGCATGACTTACGGAAAGATTGGTCGTCATTATCAGCACCTTCACGGTTCTGGGTTTTCTGTCGTGTGGTCGGCCATGCCTTGTGCTTACGGCGCAGCCATTAGCTGACCGGCGTCGTGTGTATCTCGCTTGCTGGCTGACCATCCGCGTGGCTTGCGCGGACAGGGGGCCGATCAACAGCTTTCGCCTTTGATGGGTTGTGTGCGTCGTTGCCGATCCATCCCGATTCCCGGCCCGCGCCTTGAGGCTATGCGACGGTACCGGAACCCAGCGCACGTCACGCGGTTCCGCGCGCGTGGTGTCCGCTCGTCACGACGATGAACGAACAAGCGGCTGGAGTACCATGAACACCGTACACATCATCGACTGCCACAATGCAAATGACTACTTCGCCGACAGGCAAGAGGGACCGATCGTGCAGCACTTGTTAAAGGCTGTCAACATCCGCGCGGAGCTCCAAATGGCGTTGAACCGAACGAAATTTGGTGAGGCTGTAGTACGAGCGATGGAGGCGGAGTGCGACGTGCTTCACATCGCCGGGCACGGCAATGGTGACGGGATCGCTTCGTCCAGTGGGCGAAGTGGCCTTCTTTGGGCTGACTTCGTAAAAATGTTCCAGGGCTCGCATCCAGCGCCGAAGATCCTCGTGATGTCAACGTGCTGCGGAGCATCATCGGGGTTGGGACGTGCGTTTTCGAAATCGATCAACCGTCCGAAGTTGATCATTGGTTCGAGTGACGCGCGCTATTTCGACGACTATGTCGCCGCGTGGGCTTTGCTCTATCGGCGACTGAATTGCAAGGACATCGACATCGAAGCCATGCAGCAGGTTCTTGATGAGATATGCGCGGTCGTGGATAAAAGTTTCCGCTACCTTGGCTGGGATGACGAGAGAGAGCGCTACGTTCGATACCCTCACCCTCGCAAGAGAGCCCGCTTCGACGTCGTGGAGCGTGAGTAGTATGCGCAAGGGTTCCAGGTGGAATGTGGCGATCGATGCGGCGCGGCCGTCGCTGACCAGCGTCGCGAGTGTCTCGCTTGCTGGCGGCGATCTGCGCGGCTGCGCGGCGAAAGGGCGGGATCGGTTAGCCGCATCCACCTCTGAGCGCTTTGAGTGCTTCGTTGCCGATCGATGCGAATCTCCCGGCCCAGCGCCTTTAGGCAATGCGGCGGGCACGGAGCTCATGTCACTCGGCTCAGTTCCACCGTTACACGAGGATAGGCGACCGGATGGCGGCACGCTGATGGGCTCTGACGATAATTTTGACATCGTTGTCGTTGGAGCCGGCCCGGTCGGCCTTTCGTTCGCTGCGTCGCTTGCCCAAAGCGAACTCAAGGTGGCAGTTGTTGAACAGAACACATTCGATAGTCTGGCGAATCCGGCTTTCGATGGTCGCGAAATCGCGCTGACCAACGCTTCGATCAGAACCCTTCGCGAGCTCGGCGCCTGGGATGTCATCCCGGCTTCGGACAAATCAGCACTTCAAGGCGCGCGCGTGCTCAACGGCTCGAGCGCATTCGCTCTTCGTTTCGATCCTCCCAGCAACTCTGGAGAACCGCTGGGGGTTTTGGTTCCAAATTGCCGGATCCGCGAGGCGCTGTTCAAAATCGTCCGCTTGCAGGATCGCGCCCGGCTGTTGTGCGGCCACTCGGTCGTCGATGCAACAAACAGCCAAGAAGGAGCAGTCGTAACGCTCTCTAATGGCGCGCGTTTAACTGCTCGGCTGGTTGTTGCCGCGGATTCGCGTTTGTCCGCCACGCGTGATCTGCTAGGCATCGGCGCCGATATCAACCGGCTTGGCCACTCGATGCTGATTTGCCGAGTGAGGCACGAGCGCGCCCACCACCAGATCGCCATCGAATGGTTCGATCACCATCAGACGATAGCGATATTGCCCCTCGCGGAGGGCATGTCGTCGCTGCTGCTCACATTGCGCTCAAACGAGGCCTATAGACTGCTTGCCTTCGATGATGATTTGTTCCTGTCGGAGTTGACGAAACGGTGTCGAGGGCGCCTTGGAAAAATGACCTTGGCAAGCAAGCGCCACACCTATCCGCTGGTCACGACCTGGGCGCACAAATTCCGGGCGCCGAGCGCCGCACTCATCGGCGACGCTGCCATCGGCATGCACCCGGTGACCGCTCACGGATTCAACATCGGTCTCAGCAGCCAGAAGCAACTCGCCCGTGGAATCATGACTGCGTGCCGCGACGGCCGCAATGTTGGCGACCCCGACATGCTGCATATATACGAAAGGCGGCTGCGCCTGTCGGCGGCGCCGCTCTACCATGCAACGAACATATTGGTTGGACTCTACTCCAGAGACCACCTGGCGGCACGGCTTGCAAGGCATCTGGGGCTTCGCTTTGCCCAACATGTTCCCCTTGTCCGGCATGGGATTTCGGCGGAGCTCCAGCGGTGATACTGCACCAGCAGTCGCATTTTTGCGCGTGCTGGGCGAGCGATGAGAGAGTGCATGATGCACCGGAGTAATCCTGCTCCCCGACGCTGATCTCCGATTGAAGAATTAACCCGTCCTTCAGGGGGGCTGCATAGGCTGCGGACAAGCAGGAGTAAGCAAGCTGACCCGTCCAGCCTTGGAAAAAGAAGATCCGCTGGAGGCGAGAATCCTTCAGGACCAGCTCGCTGATCTGAGGGCAGGCCTTTTCGTCTCAATGCCGATAAGCATTGTGCTGTCCGGGCTGATTTTGACCGTGCAGGCCCTTTCCGGGAACGGTCTTGCTGGCGCGGCCTGGTTTTCGGTCGTTAATGCGATAAATGCCGCCCGCCTTGCACTCGCCCGTCATCAGCTGAAGGAACCCGGAGTCCAGGATGATCTGACACGGGTTTGGCTGCGGCTTCGCTGGTTTGGCAGGCTTGCTCTTCTGGCGGGATTCACCTGGTCATTCCTTGCCGTCCTAACGGCTGGATACACGACGTCTCAAGCATCGCTGCATCTAATAATTCTGGCGGGCATTTCAGCTGGCGCGGTCACGTACGGCAGCTCATATGCTGCGGCAGCGATATGCTTCATCACACCGCCACTC
Source organism: Mesorhizobium sp. WSM4976 (assembly GCF_029625685.1). Lineage (NCBI taxonomy): Bacteria > Pseudomonadati > Pseudomonadota > Alphaproteobacteria > Hyphomicrobiales > Phyllobacteriaceae > Mesorhizobium > Mesorhizobium sp. WSM4976. The sequence continues at coordinate 192,954 of NZ_JARTVT010000011.1, read as the reverse complement.
CTCATTGCCGCCGCATGTTTGCTGACGAAGGGAGCCCCGGAAAACTACATTCTGGCTTTTGCCGTCCTGCTTTTCGAGGGCGGCCTGGTTCGATCCTCGTTCGTTGGACAAGCGCGCTTCCGTGACGCGAGCCGCCTGAGACATCAAGCCGAGCGGCTTGCCGCGGAAATGGAGCGCAATTCCAGGGAGGACCATCTTACCGCGCTCCTCAACAGGCGGGGCCTCGAACATGCAATCGATCAGTTTGAGAACACCGATGGACCCTTTGTGGCCATGCTGATTGATCTGGACGGGTTCAAATCTGTCAACGATACCTACGGTCACAGAACGGGTGACGAGCTGCTTGCCAGGATCGCCCGCCGAATAGAGGAAGAAGCACCGGAGGGCTCAACGCTCGCCCGCATCGGTGGGGATGAATTCGTGCTGGTTTTTTCTTCGCGAAAGAATTCTCCTTCTCCCACCAATCTCGCGTCCAATCTCATAGCCAAGCTTGCTCGCCCCTATCCTGGGATCGCATCAGTCCGCATTGGAGCGTCTATAGGAATCTACTTGGCTGAAAACCCCGGACTAACGGAAATGTTGTTGCGGGCCGACATCGCCCTTTACACAGCTAAGCGCCGCGGCAGGAATGAATTTTGTCTGTTCGATGCCGAGCTAGCCCGGGAGTTGCAACGCCGCCAGTCAATCGAACGCGATCTTCATTCGGCGATAACGATGAGAAGCTTGGTCGCTTGGTTTCAGCCAATCGTAAGACTCGAAACTGAAGCCGTCGTCAGTTTTGAAGCCTTGCTAAGATGGTCTCACCCGCTTCACGGTCCCATTTCTCCGCCCGAGATCATGACAGCGGCACGCGAAACTGGAATGCTTCAGCTGCTAACTCAAACGGTATTCGCCGACTGTTGCGCTCTTATCGAGGGCTTGGTCAAAGCTGACCGTCGTGATGTTCGTGTGGCGATGAATGTTTCACCGTGCGAGTTGGAAGCTGGCGATATTGACGAGATGATTCTTAATGGTCTGGCGGCAAAAGACCTCCCTGCAACGATGTTCGACATCGAGATTACCGAAGAAGCCCCAGTGGATCCGGACAGAGTGGATGAAAAGCTCGCCCGGCTTTCACATGCTGGCATTTCTATCGCGCTCGATGACTTCGGCACCGGTTTTTCGACGTTGGCATCGCTCAAGGACAGTCGGATCAGGAAGGTGAAAATAGATCAGGGCTTCGTTCGCGGCTTAGCCAAGTCCCGGGAGAATCGGCTGCTTGTCAAAGCGGTGATTGATCTTGGTAGGACGCTCGGGATCGAGGTCATGGCCGAGGGCGTTGAAACAGAGGCAGATCGGCAAACTCTGTACAAGCTTGGCTGCAGAACCGCGCAGGGCTTCCTGTTCTCTAAGGCAGTGCCTCTCCATTTGGCACTTGATTCGGTAGTAAAAGAGCACGCGAAGGAGTTGTGACCGGCCTCTCCGTCCGTGCTGCTCGCGGAACTTTCATGTGGGGTGGACCTGACGCGCGAAAGCCGTTTCGGACGGTAGAGTTATTACGGGGGCGAAACTGAGCACGTGGTTTGGATAGCAGCAATCCGGTCCACCGGCGCACATGCAGCGGCTTCATACAAGCGTTCAAGTTGCGAGATGAGCTTGAGTGAACGACGTCGGAGAATTGCGTCCTTTGGACGCTGGTTTCGCGGTTCCCGTAGGATTCGATTACGGGAAGCGTTCTTGGCTGCTTCTCGGCTCAGCGCTCATCGGGATGAACAACGTACCCGCGGTCAAGGTCTTCGCGACCTCAACCCAGTCACCATCCCGCAACAGCAGCGGTCGGGTCCTGATCAAGCGCTCAGCCTCAGCACAGGTGCTGGAGCAACGGTAGAGCGCGGAAAACGTGTATCGGAATGCGCTGGCTCACCATAGGAAGCTGCCACGGCATGTCGAATGTCCCCAGGGGGCGGACCGTTCCCTTGCATTTGTCTCGATGACGGGCTCTCAAAGCTAAAGCCAAGAGAGCTTTATAAAAATCGCACCCGATCGGCTGCGCAACGACGACCAGCTGAGGCCCGATCGGGTGCTAAGGTCGTGCCAAAAAAGGCGCGTCACTGTCGCATTTCTAGCCGGCTTGCGATCGGACGTCATCTCTTGGCGATCGCTGCCCCTTCTCTCAAATGCGCTTAGCGGCGCCGATGGCGAATAGCGCAAGCTTTTCCACCCGTTTCTACTCCACTACCGAGACTCGTCACCAACCTCCTTTTATTCGCTTCCATATGGCCCATCCTGTCTCCAATCGAGGAGGAGCGCGAACATGGGCCAAGCCGTAGAACGTCTCAGTCTCGGGAATTCTTCTGCTCGCCAAACTGCCGTTGTCGCCGGCACCATATTTGGCAGGGTGACAGTGCACGACAAGATATCAGGCGTTCTTGTCTGGGCTGAACTATGCTTGCAAGCCATAACCCAAAAATCGCCGATCCCTTTGAATTCGAGCCGGATGAATGGGTGTTTCAAAATTTTTGGCGGTTTTAGGCAGAACCCTCCGATGGCCCGCGTACCGGTCAAGCTTCGTGAGCACTTTAGGTTCGTCGATCAGGCATAGGTTTCTTTCCCATGCCACATGCTGGCCGTTTGCCTAGTTCGGAAGCCCTCGAGAGGCGTTGCTCGTCTTGGTATGGCGTCGCCCCTTTTTCCGATCCATCGGCCACGGAGCTAGAATGGTGTCTAGCTGTTGCCGCCTACTTGGTCATCCGGCATGGAGATGCCTATATACCGACCTTCGAAAGGCTGGAATACGAGGTCGAACAAATGCGGCGGAAGCTCGGAAATCGCGAGCGAGCGCAGCGCGTGCTGGCCACGCTCAACCTAAATGGCTCGGACAGCTGGAGCCGTGAGGTTGGTTCTCAAGGCCTGGATGGCGCCGCAATCACATTCGCCCGGGCGGGGTAAAAGCGATTTTTTGGAGCCACTCGCGCTTTTGCGCTAACGAAGGTCCCGCGCCGTATTTGGGCCGGATCCATTTGTGGCCCATCAGAGAAGCAATTACCTTCTCCGGCGCCTCAACTGCCGTCAGCCGGTCCTCGAAAGTGTGTCGCAGGCTATAAAGACTATGCTCGGAAGTCGGCAGAAGTTCCTTGCTGGCGAGCACCTTGTTGACGAGCGCTGAAAGTGACGCGGCCTTGTCGCGATAACGAGGAAAGCCGTCCGGATGGAGCTTGATGGCTGCAAGTGCGCCGCCAACCAAGGGAATGTCACGGGCTGAATGACCGGTCTTCAAGCGACGGCCATTGGGGCGCACCCGCACATGCGGGATTTCTCGATCGAGGTGGATTGTTTCGGTGGTGAGGTTTGCCGCTTCAGAAAGCCTGAGTCCGGTATCGGCAATCACATAGATTAGATGGCGGGCTTCGTCATTGAGTCCGTCGAGCGCGCCTTCAGCGAGTATCTTCTCCTGAATGAACTCCGCTGTGAACGCAGCGCGTTGCCCGGGGACGGCGCCGGAAAGACGCAGGTTTCGAAAAACCGGCTCCAGCTTGAGCTGGTGAGTCAGATCGACGACGCGCAGCATTTTCGAAACATGGCCGATGTCCTTGTTGGCCGTACCGATATCAAGTCCATCCTCAACGATCCGCTTTTGCCACCACTCGCGGAACGCGATTGCGTCGTCCCGAGTGAGGCTTGCGATCTCCTTGTCGCCAATGACTCCAACCAGATTGGCAACTGCGCGCTTTTTGGGGTTACGCCATTTCTTGATTTGGTTGGGCGACATGGTCAGCAAGTTCTGTTGCTCGATCGTCTCGAATTCCTTGATAAGACCGCTCAGGCGGACCGCTGGCCGCTTCTCCCCACCCATGACGGCCGAGACGTCCTGCGCGTCCTCGATCGATTTTTTGTCGAGGAGCAGCTTGATACGGGCCATGAGTTCGTCGAGCGGCCCCGCTGCTAGTTCCTCGTTAGTGCGATAGGCCAATCCAAATGACCGCGCGCGCTTCCTCGCGGCTTCGAAACGCAGCCCCGCCTCGGCGGATTGGCCTTCCCGCAGTCTACGCCAATACGCCTCCAGCCCCGCGCCGAGGCTTTGCACTGCATCTCGCGCCCGTACACCGCGGGGATCGTCAGCCACGGCGACGCCCGTGGAAATGCGTACTAGGCAGCGGCGATCAAACGCCGCGAATTCCTTCGGCACCCTGCGGACGAGATACCAGATGCCTTCACGTTTATGCGGCTTTGGCGCTGCGGAACGTCGCATTATCTTTCTCTAATGTTACACAGTTTGTTACACAGTCTAAGATATGTTTCGCTTCGTGCTGGTCAAGCGCAACAAGGAAGCTTTTGAAAGGAAAGGATTTTTATGGAAGCTAAATGGCGGAGAGGGAGGGATTCGAACCCCCGATACCCTTGCGAGTATGCCGCATTTCGAGTGCGGTGCATTCGACCACTCTGCCACCTCTCCGCGAGGTCATGGTCGGCCGTTGCCGGCGCGGCGCACTAGATAACGGCTGACCGCTGGAGTTACAAGGCCCTATTCGAGCGAATTCCAGCTTCCTAGAAAAGCGACGCCGACTGCGCCTGCGTCTCCTTTGCCGGCGGCGTGGCCAAGGGGTATCGTCCAGGACAAGCCTGCTGCTTGCCTTGACTCCGGGGCAACCTTCGGTTAGGGACAGCCCGCATTCGGCGTGGAGGCTCTTCCGCGCCGCTTGTTTTTTGAACCCGCAGACTGACAAAAAGACGGCCGAACCGCCCGAGGCGGTTCATAGAGGCCGACCGAACAGCGAAAGGCAAAAAATGTTCGCAGTCATCAAAACGGGCGGCAAGCAGTATCGCGTCGCCGCCAACGATCTCCTGAAGATCGAGAAAGTCGAAGCCAAGGTCGGCGATATCGTCGAGATCGGCAATGTGCTCGCGCATGGCGAGGGCGAGAATGTCACCTTCGGCGCGCCGTTCGTCGATGGCGCTCTGGTCACGGCGGAAGTCGTCGAGCAGGGCAAGAACCGCACCGTCATCGCTTTCAAGAAGCGCCGCCGCCAGAATTCGCGCCGCAAGATCGGCCACCGCCAGCTTCTGACCACCGTCCGGATCGCCGAGATCCTGCTGGGTGGCGCCAAGCCGTCGAAGAAGGCCGCGAAGCCGGAAGCAAAGGCAGAGGCCAAGGCTGAAGTCGCCGAGGCGAAGGCCGAGGTGGCTGCGAAGGAGCCGAAGGCCAAGAAGGAAACCAAGGCAGAGGCCGCTGCCGGCGAAGAGGCAAAGGCCGCGCCGCTGTTCAAGGCCCCGAAGGGCGAGCCGGATGACCTGACCGTGATCAAGGGCATCGGCCCGGTCGCGGCGAAGGACCTCGCCGAGCAGGGCATCGTCACCTTCGCGCAGCTTGCCAAGCTCAGCGACAAGGACGTCGCCAAGATCGACGAGCACATGCCGTTCAGCGCCGACCAGATCAAGGACTGGCGCGAGCAGGCGAAGGAACTGGCGAAGAAGTAATTTTTCCGGCGACGATCGTCGCCGGTACGGACTTGAAACGGAACGCGAACGCGTTCATAAGACCATTCAAGCGCCTCAGGGCGCATCGGAGTTAGTCAAATGGCACACAAGAAAGCTGGCGGTTCGTCGCGCAACGGGCGCGATTCGCACTCCAAGCGTCTGGGCGTGAAGAAGTTCGGCGGCGAAGCCGTCGTCGCCGGCAACATCATCATTCGTCAGCGCGGCACGCAATGGCATCCGGGCACCAATGTTGGCATGGGCACGGACCACACCCTTTTTGCGCTCGAAGCCGGCGCAGTCACCTTCAACAAAAAAGCCAACGGCCGAACCTACGTATCGGTGAACCCGATTACCAAAGCAGCGGAGTAGCCGGTTCCGCACCATAACACCGGCGCCCATCTCGGGAACCGGTGTCTGGCCAGGCCAGAAAAGGATCAGGAGAGATGGGCTTGCCCTCTCTCCTTTTTCATTTTTTCTTGCCCTGGAGGACTAAAATGGTTGCCGAAGCGGAAGACACCGAAGACGAAAGTTACGCGATCGATTGCCCGGTGCTGGCCACCGAGCGGCTGGTCATGCGCGCCCCGCGCGAGAGCGATCTCGAGCAACTCGTCACGCTTGCTGACAACCGACATGTCGCCGAAATGCTGGCCCGCATGCCGCACCCCTATGGCGAAGCGGAAGCGCGCACGTTCCTTGCCATGGCGGCGTCGCGGCGCGCCGGCATCGTCTATGCCCTGACGCTCAAGGAGAACGACTCTTTCGTCGGCTGCGCCGGCCTGAACACGACCGATCGCGGCCTGGAGCTCGGCTATTGGATCGGCGAGCCCTACTGGAAGCGCGGCTATGCCACCGAGGCCGCGCATGCCCTGGTCGACCTCGCCTTCCAGCGGACCTCGATCCAGGTGCTGCATGCCTCGACCCGAGTGATCAACCCGGCCTCGCGGCGGGTGATCCACAAATGCGGCTTCCAGTATGCCGGCCAGGGCATGCTGAACTCGATCGTCGCCGGCCAGGTGCCGGTCGAGCGGTATCGGCTCGACAGGAAGACGTGGAATAGTCTTCGCAACTGGATCCACTATTGATCGGCGCTTCGGAAGGGTGAAGCGGCGCGGCCTCACCCGGATTGCCAGCCGAATTGCAAAGGGCAATTCGGGGGCAATCCGACCTCTCCCCGAGGGGAGAGGATCAGGTCAGCGCCGGCGCCAACTTCTTCTCCCGTTGGGGAAAGGTGGCCGCGTAGTGGCCGGTGAGGGGCGTCCGAAGCTCAGCTTAGTTCGGCCCAGAGCGGCAAGTGGTCGGAGCCGACGGCGTCGCTATCGGACCATAGGCGCTTCAGAGATCTGGCGAGCGAGGCGCTGGTGAAGATGTAGTCGATGCATTTGTGGCGGCTTTTGTCGGCAGGCCGTTCAGGATCGACCCATGTGACGAGGTCGGCAACGGCAAGACGCTGGGCGACGTCGACGGCGAGATCGGCGGTCAGCGGCATGCCGAACTCATGATCCGGGCGGCCGGCAAGCTCGACATATTCGGACGACCCCGGCAGCATGTTGAAGTCGCCCATGACGACGAAGGCTTCCGGGTAGGGCAGGTCCGGCAGGCCGATCTCGGGAATGCCCGACAGGCCGCCGCCCTCCAGCGCGTAGTTCAGAAGGCGCTGGCGCAGGAAACGGATCTGGCCCTGGCGCTCGACCGGGCTGCGATGGTCTAGATGGGTGGAGTAGAAGCGGATGAAGCCAAGCGGCGTCTCGACCAGCGCCTCGAGCGCGCCACGCTGGAAGTTCATGGTCTCGAGGCTACGGCTGCGCGGCAGAAGGAGATTGCGCGACAGATGAATGGGCGTCGTCGACAGCACCATGTTGCCGAGTTGGAAGGAGGTCGATATGGCGCGGCCGTTCTCCAGGCGCGAGCCGATATTGACCTCGAAATTGCTGCCATAGGCGGCGAAATATTCGGGCAGCGCCTCGCAGATCTCGGCCACCATGTCGCGACCGCCATTGCGCGGGTTATTGCGGGTCACTTCCTGCAGCGCGATCACATCGGCGCCGCGCACGGCATCGGCGATGCGGCCGACATCGTATTTGCCGTCAAGGCCGATGCCATACTGGATGTTGTAGGTGACGATCTTCATTCCTGTGCCCCTCCAGTCACGTCCCCGTAACAGTGCTACCGCGTCCTTGGCAAAAGGGCACCCGGCGCTTTAGTCGCAAAACGGGCCTCGCCCTTGACCTCGCCTTGGTTTAGAGCAATCCCGCAAGCGCAACAGCAGAAACTCGAAACGATGAAATTCCTCGACCAGGCCAAGGTTTATATCCGCTCCGGCGATGGCGGCGCCGGATCGGTGTCGTTCCGGCGCGAGAAATTCATCGAGTTCGGCGGCCCGGATGGCGGCGACGGCGGCCGCGGCGGCGATGTCTGGGCAGAAGCGGTCGACGGGCTGAACACGCTGATCGACTATCGCTACCAGCAGCATTTCAAGGCCAAGACCGGCATGCACGGCATGGGCCGCAACATGACCGGCGCCAAGGGCGCTGACATCACGCTGAAAGTGCCGGCCGGCACGCAGATCTTCGCCGAGGACAATGAGACGCTGATCTGCGACCTGACCGTGGTCGGCCAGCGCTTCCTGCTGGCCAAGGGTGGCAATGGCGGCTTCGGCAACCAGCATTTCAAGACCTCGACCAACCAGGCGCCACGCCGCGCCAATCCCGGCCAGCCTGGCGAGGAGCTCAGCATTTGGCTCCGGCTCAAGCTGATCGCAGATGCCGGCCTCGTCGGCCTGCCCAATGCCGGCAAGTCGACTTTCCTGGCCGCCGTCACCGCGGCCAAGCCGAAGATCGCCGACTATCCGTTCACCACGCTCTATCCGGGCTTGGGCGTCGCCCGCATCGATGGCCGCGAATTCGTGCTGGCCGACATTCCAGGCCTGATCGAGGGCGCGCATGAGGGCGTCGGCATTGGCGACCGTTTCCTCGGCCATGTCGAGCGCACGCGCGTGTTGCTTCATCTGGTCTCGGCGCAGGAGGAAAGCCCCGGCAAGGCCTACAAGACGGTGCGCGCCGAGCTTGAGGCCTATGGCCATGGACTGGCGGAGAAAGCCGAGATCGTCGCGCTGAGCCAAGTCGACATCCTCGACGCCGACGCCCGCAAGAAGAAAGCAGCCTCGCTGAAGCGCGCCGCCGGCCGCGCGCCGATGCTTCTGTCGGCCGTCACCGGTGAGGGCGTCGAGGCGGTGCTGCGGGCCTTGATGGCGGTGGTGGCTGAAGCCCGCGACGCCGTGCCGGCTGCCGTCGACACGCGCTGGCAGCCATCACGATGAAGTCGCTCAAATCCTACAAACGCATCACGGTGAAGATCGGCTCGGCGCTACTCGTCGACCGCGCGACGGGCTTGAAGCGCGACCGGCTGACCTCGCTTGCCGACGACATAGCGGTACTCGCCAATGCCGGCGCGGAAGTGCTGGTCGTATCCTCCGGCGCCATCGCGCTCGGCCGCACCATTCTCGGTCTCGGCAAGCGCGCGCTGAAGCTCGAGGAGAGTCAGGCCGCCGCCGCCGTCGGCCAGATCGCGCTTGCCGGCGCCTGGTCGGACGCGCTCGGCAAGGATGGACTGAAATCGGGTCAGATCCTCTTGACGCTTGGCGACACCGAGGAACGCCGCCGCTACCTCAACGCGCGCGCGACGATCTCGACGTTGCTCAAGATGAAGGCGGTGCCGGTCATCAACGAGAACGACACGGTGGCGACCTCGGAAATCCGCTATGGCGACAATGACCGCCTGGCCGCGCGAGTGGCGACCATGATGGGCGCGGATCTGCTTGTGCTGCTTTCCGACATCGACGGGCTCTACACCGCGCCGCCGGCCAAGGACCCGCAGGCAAAGTTCATTCCGGTGGTCGATCGCATCACGCCCGACATCGAGGCGATGGCGGGCGCCGCCGCGTCCGAGCTGTCGCGCGGCGGCATGCGGACAAAACTCGATGCCGGCAAGATCGCCAATGCTGCCGGCACGGCGATGGTCATCACCTCGGGCACAAGGCTGTCGCCGCTGATGGCGATCGAACGCGGTGAGCGCGCGACCTTCTTCAAGCCGAGCGCCAATCCGGTGAAGGGCTACAAGACCTGGATCGCCGGGCAGCTCGAGCCGGCCGGCCGGCTCACCGTGGACGCCGGCGCCATCGGCGCGCTGAAATCCGGCAAGTCTTTGCTGCCGGCGGGCGTAAAGCTGGTCAGCGGCAATTTCTCGCGCGGCGACACGGTGGCGATCCTGTCGCCGGAGGGCCGAGAGATCGCGCGCGGGCTGGTTGCCTATGATGCCGCCGATGCCGTAAGGATCGCGGGTCTGAAGACGGCCGAGATCGAAAACGTGCTCGGCTACGAGGCGCGTTCGGCGATGATTCATCGCGACGACCTTGTGGTAAGCGTTGTCGGCGACCAAGTATTGGCCGACGACTAAGTATTGACCGACGACGGGGCGGAGGATGAACCATGCTGAAGCTGCATGAAAAATCCGGCGATGACACCGTGGCGCTGATGGCCGATATCGGCCGCCGCGCCCGTGCTGCCGCCCGACCGTTGGCCGTTGCTTCCACCGAGGCCAAGAATGATGCGCTTATCGCGATGGCGGAGGCCATCCTGCGCAACGAGCAGTCGATCCTCGAGGCCAACGCCATCGACATGTCGAATGGTGAGGATGCCGGGCTCTCCGGGTCGTTCATGGACCGGCTGAAACTGACGCCTGCGCGCATCGAGGCGATGGCTGACGGCATTCGCGAGATCGCCGCGCTCAAGGATCCGGTCGGCGATGTCATCGCCGAATGGGACCGGCCGAACGGGCTGCATATCGAGCGCGTGCGCACGCCGCTCGGCGTTATCGGCGTTATCTATGAGAGCCGGCCGAATGTGACGGCGGATGCCGGCGCGCTTTGCCTCAAGGCCGGCAATCCGGTGATCCTGCGCGGCGGTTCGGATTCGCTCAATTCGTCGGCCGCGATCCATGCCTGCATGGTCGAAGGCCTGACGGCCGCCGGCCTGCCGCAGGATGCCATCCAACTGGTGCCGACCACCGACCGCACCGCCGTCGGCGAGATGCTCAAGGGCTTGAGCGGCAATCTTGACGTCATCATCCCGCGCGGCGGCAAAAGCCTGGTCGGTCGTGTGCAGACCGAGGCGCGGGTGCCGGTCTTCGCGCATCTCGAAGGCATCTGCCATCTCTATATCGACCGTTCGGCCGATCTCGACATGGCGGTCAAGATCGCGGTCAACGCCAAGATGCGGCGCACGGGCGTGTGCGGCGCCGCCGAGACGCTGCTGGTTGACCGGGCTGTGGCCGCCACGCATCTGGTGCCGATCCTGGAAGCGCTGCGCGACGCCGGTTGCGAGATCCATGCCGACGCCGAGGTGATGGAAGCTTTCGTCGACGCCAGCCCGGCGACCGACGCCGACTGGGTGACAGAGTATCTCGATGCCATCATCGCGGTGAAGCTGGTCGACGGCGTCGCCGGCGCGATCGAGCATATCGAGACCTTCTCCTCGCACCACACCGAAGCGATCGTCGCCGAGGACGCAAAGGTTGTGGAACGGTTCTTCAACGAAATCGACTCGGCGATCCTGTTGCACAACGCCTCGACGCAGTTCGCCGATGGTGGCGAGTTCGGCATGGGCGCCGAGATCGGTATCGCCACCGGCAAGATGCATGCGCGCGGGCCGGTCGGCGTCGAGCAACTCACCTCGTTCAAATACCGCGTGCGCGGATCGGGACAGGTGAGGCCTTGATGTCGCTTGCCTTAAGAGGCTGACGCTTGCGCCCAGGCCCCCCTCTCTGGCCTGCCGGCCATCTCCCCCTCAGGGGGGGAGATCAGCAGTTGCGCCGACGGCGGCCAATCTTGACCTTCAACGATTGGCGAAAGCCAAGGCGACATCCAATCTCCCCCCTTGAGGGGGAGATGCCCGGCAGGGCAGAGAGGGGGGCCTAGCACCATGCTTTCGTCGCTTCAGCCCGCCGTTCCCTCGCGCTACATCCGTATGCCGCACGCCGCCAGGGGCCTGACCGTCGGGCTGTTCGGCGGCTCGTTCAATCCGCCGCACGCGGGTCATGCGCTGGTCGCCGAGATCGCGCTGCGGCGTCTGGCGCTCGACCAGCTGTGGTGGATGGTGACTCCCGGCAACCCGCTGAAAAGTGCGCGGGAACTCGCGCCGCTCGCCGACCGCATCGAGCTGTCCGAAAAGATCGCCAGGAATCCGAAGATCAAGGTCACCGCCTTCGAGGCAGCGCAGCATGTGCGCTACACCGCCGACACGCTGGCCCTGGTCAAGGCGCGCAATCCGGGCGTCGACTTCGTCTGGATCATGGGCGCTGACAGCTTGCGCGATTTTCATCACTGGCAGCGCTGGCGCGAGATCGTGCTGACCTTCCCGATCGCTGTCATCGATCGTCCGGGCGCGACGCTCTCCTTCCTGTCGTCGGTGGTTGCCAAGACCTTCGATTACGCCCGCGTCGACGAGGGCGACGCACTGTTGCTTGCCCGCATGACCGCGCCGGCCTGGACCTTCATCCACGGTCCGCGCTCTTCGCTGTCGTCCACGGCGATCCGCAAGGCTGCGAAGAGCTGAGCGCGCCCTCCTTCTTTCTCAACAGGGAAGAGAAGTCCGGCTATGTCGCTTTTACGGCGGCTTTTTGCCTGTCCGTAGGCGAAGCTGTTCGGGCATGCTGGAAAAGAGCCAAGCCACAACCGATCAGATACAGACCGCGCAGCCGGCGCCGTTGGTCGCCATTGCCAGCGTCATCGTGTCGATGGCGCTGATCGCGATCGGCAATGGACTGATGTTCGCCTATATCCCGGTGCGGCTCGGCGCCGATGGCTTCGACCCGACCTGGGCCGGGCTGATCGTCACCGGGCTTTCGGCGGGCGGGCTGGCCGGCTGCATCCTGACCGGGCCGCTGGTGAGGCGCGTCGGGCACGCCCGCGCCTTCATGGTGCTTTCGGCCCTGATTGCGCTTTCCAACGCCGCGATCGGCGCCGGGCCGATCCCGCTTTTGTGGATCGCCGCGCGGGCGCTTTACGGCTTCGCCATTTGCGGGCTGTTCATCGTCGCGCAGAGCTGGCTGAACGATGCCTTGCCCAATTCGATCCGCGGCCGGGTGATGGCGGTGTTCTATGTCGCCTATATCGGCGGGCTGGGCGTGGGTTACGCGACGCTCGCGGCCGTCGACATCCATACGGCCGCCGCGTCGCTGATCGGCATCACCTTCACGGCGCTCTCCATCCTGCCGGTCGGCATGACCAGGCTTGCCCAGCCGCCGGCGCCGCAGGCCGCGTCGGTGGCGCTTCGGCGCGCCTGGCGCATCTCGCCGGTCGGTGTCGCCGGCATGCTTGCGGTCGGTGGCCTGTCGATGATCGTTTCCGGTTTCGCGCCGATCCATGCCACCGCCAAGGGCTACAGCCAGGCGGATGTGGCGTTGCTGTTGTCGGCGATGCCGGTCGGCACGCTGATCCTGCAGATCCCGCTCGGCTGGATTTCAGACCGCACCGACCGGCGCTACGTGCTTGCTGGGGCTGCGGCGCTCGCGACCGTCGCCAGCGTGCTTGCCATCGTGTTCGACGGCGGTGCGCTGATCGCGCTGGTGGTGATCTACCTGATCTGGGACGGAGCGTCGGAATCGATCTACGCGCTCTCCAGCGCGCATGCCGCCGACCGCGCCGCCAAGGACGAGCTTCTGGCGCTGTCGAGCTCGATGCTGTTTGCCTGGTCGCTGGCCGGCTTCATCGTGCCCGGTATGGTAACCGCGCTTTCCGCCGTATTCGGCACCGCGACCTTCATCTATGTCGGCATCGTCATCGCTTCGGCCTTCTGCGCGTTCGTGCTGTGGCGCGTGACGGCGGGGCGGCCGACACCCGCGGCCACAAGCGGCAGTTTCGCGCCGATGTCGGCGCAGACGCCCTTGCCGGTGGAGCTCGCCTTCACGCCGGACGAGAAGCCCCGCCAGAATTGAACCGGCTACTGTTTGCGTACCTCCTGCGCCGGCACTTCCGGCGGCGGCAGCGGGATCGAGATGCCTTCGCTGTCGAATGCCTGCTTGGCGCGCTTGGTCATGTCGATCTGGGTCGAGAAATAGTCGGCGGCCGATGTCCAGTAGCGCAAGGTGAGCGAAACGGTCGCGTCGCCGAGACTCGCGATGAAGGCGATCGGAGGCGGTTCGCGCCGGATGCGCTTTTCGGCGCCCGCGATGGCGAGCAGCGTCTTCTGGCCGCGGTCGATGTCGTTCCACGAGCCGATGCTCAAGGTCACGTCAGTCCGGCGCACGCCGTTGCGGGTGAAGTTGCGCACCGGCTGGTTCCACAAGGTCGAGTTAGGGGCCAGTATGTAGACGCCTTCAGCTGTGCGCAGCTTGGTGGCGAAGAGGCCGATCTCCTCGATCGTGCCGGCGATCGAGCCGACCTCGACATTTTCGCCGATGCGGAAGGGCCTCAGCGCCAGAAGCATGATGCCGGCGGCGATGTTCTGCAGCGTGCCTTGCAATGCCAGTCCGATGGCCAGGCCGGCAGCGCCGATCGCGGCGATGATGGAGGCCGTCTGCACGCCGAACTGGCCAAGCACCATGATGACGACGAGGATCAGGATGGCGTAACGCACGACCTGTGAGAAGAAATGCCGCAAGGTCTCGTCGAAGCCGTGGATATGGCCGAGACCGGCATAGATCGAGCGTTCGGCAAGCCCGGCGACCAGATAGCCGACAACCAGCAGGATCACGGCGCCGATGGCCGAGAAGGAATAGGAAACGATCAAGGTGCTGAGCTGCGCGAGCCCGGCCTGGATGGTGATGAGGGCGCTTTGCGGGTCGGTGGGCATGGCGGGGATCCCGTTGGTCGGTGCGCCGATAACCCACGCATCCAGGATCAGTTCCCGCTTTTCAGACGCTCCTAAAACGGCGATCCGGCCCCCCGCGGCCCAGGCAAAAGGGGCCGTCGTCTTGAAACTGCAATGGAACTCTGCCTATCTAAGTGGCGTCACCTGATTTGCATGGTGATTTGGTTGTTCTTGTTGGGAAAGGAAACACACTGAGAACAGCACTGCGGAAGAAGGCTGATATCATGCCTTCGCCGGCCGGGATCAGCGGCAACGCCGCCGCGAGCCTCGCCATCGACACAGTCCTTGCCAGTCTGGAAGACTCCAAGGCCGAAAACATCGTCTCAATCGACATCCAGGGAAAATCGAGCCTCGGCGACTATATGGTCATCGCCTCGGGCCGATCGCACCGTCATGTCTCGGCTGTCGCCGATCATCTCCTCAAGGCGCTGAAAGATGCCGGTTTCGGCAATGCGCGCGTCGAGGGGCTGGCCAGCGCCGACTGGGTCCTGATCGATTCGGGCGACATCATCGTCCATGTCTTCCGTCCCGAAGTCCGCGAATTCTACAATCTCGAAAAGATGTGGCAGGCGCCGGACCTCGAGGAAGAGACCTTGCACTGAGCCTTGATCCGCATGCCGTGAACCATCACGGTAGGCGCTAGAAAAGCTCGCCGGGGCGAGGATGAAGATCATCGTTCATGCCGTGGGCCGGATGAAGACCGGCCCCGAGAGAGAACTCGCCGACCGCTATTTCGAGCGCTTCGCCAAGAGCGGGCCCGCGGTTGGGCTGGAATTTGCCGGAATTGTCGAGATCCCCGAAAGCCGCGGACAGAGCGCCGACGAGCGCCGCCGCGAGGAAGCCCAGAAGCTGCAGGCCCAGTTGCAGGCCGGCAGCGTCCTCATCCTGCTCGACGAACGCGGCAAGTCGGTTTCGTCGGAAGACCTCGCCGGGCGCATCGGCCAGTTGCGCGACGGCGGCCGCAAGGCGCTGGTTGTCGCCATCGGCGGCGCCGACGGCCATGACAAATCATTACGCGAGCAGGCCGACCTGGTGCTGTCGTTCGGAGCGCTGACCTGGCCACACCAACTTGTGCGCGTTATGCTGGGCGAGCAGCTCTACCGGATTGCCACGATCCTGTCGGGCCATCCGTATCATCGCTCTTGATGAGGCTGCCCACAGCCTGGAACTTGGATAGGCCCTCGGACTGCCACAGCAGAGGAATTCCATCAACTGTAGCAGATATTGACAATATTTGCGACGGTTCCATAATTGAGACGAGCGGGATCCTTGGCTCATGGCAGCAGATAGCAGCATTCATGTCCGTGTCGGCGGTAAACTCCAGGCGCACCTGCAGCAGCAGATCGGCGAGAACGGCCTTTACGAGAATGCCAGTGAGTATATCCGCGCCTTGATCCGTCGCGATTTGCAGACCCGCGACGAAGCGTGGGACTGGCTGAAGAGGCAGCTTGAGCCAGGTCTGAGGGCTGAAGAGAGCGAATTCCGGTCCGTATCGGCCGAGGATGTTATTCGGCGCAATCAACGCCGAAGCCTATAGGCATGGCAGGGTATCTGTTCTATCCGCCAGCGGACAGAGCGCAGGATCGAATCTGGAGCGATACCGTCGAGAAATGGGGCGAGGCGCAGGCCATCCGCTATGTCACGGGCCTGCATCAGCACCTGCAGTTCCTTTCAGAAACACCGCCGCTCTTGCGAAAGCTCCCCGGTAATCTGGCGATTGCCGCGGATTTGAAAGTGGACGTCTATTTCAGCCACTATGGCCGCCTTTACGTGTTCTTCCGCAGGCTTTCCGGCGACCGGATTGGCGTCGTAAGCATCCTGCATGATCGAATGGATGTGCCGGTACGGCTGGCCGAGGATCTGCTGATCATAGAAGCGCGATCGGAAGACACGTAGCTATCCGGATTTCCGCCTCAATAACTCGACATTACGATTTCAGCGGGCGCTTCCAACATGGTTGATGGTTCGTTAACGAAGCGGCGGATAGGTTAGAGGCCTGATGTCTGAAGGCTGGTACCCGTTCACGCGCACCTGGCGCTGCCGCTGCGGCTTGACTCTTGTCGCCGCCGTGGTCGCGCTCGGGCCGGTCCGGGCGGCCGAGAACACGCTCGACACGGCGCCGGATCCCGATCAGAGCCGGGCCGAATACGAACAGGTTTCCAAGGAGATCACGCTCTCGTCGGAGCGGTTGGCCAAGCTCGCCGCCGATATCGCCTCGGTGCGCAAGGATTATGCCTCGATCACCGCGGCGCTCATTCAGTCGGCGATGACCGAGCAGAAGCTCGGCCAGGACATCGAGGACATCGGCGCCAAGCTCGAAGGGCTGAAGGACGAGGAACAGAAGCTGCGCGCTTCGCTTGCGGCGCGGCGCGACGTGTTGGCCGAGGTGCTCGGCGCGCTGCAGCGCATGGGGCTCAATCCGCCGCCGGCGATACTGGTCAAGCCGGAAGATGCGCTGTCGTCGGTGCGCAGCGCCATCCTGCTCGGCGCGGTGGTGCCGGAGCTGCGCCAGCAGACGGACCGGCTGATGGCCGATCTCAAGGAGCAGACAAGGGTGACGGCCTCGATCGAGGCGGAACGGGCGCGGCTCACCACCGCCGTAACCGACCAGACGGCGGAGAAGAAGCGGCTTACCATGCTGCTCGAAGCCAAGAAGAAGCTGCAAGCCGACACCCAAACGGCGATCGTGGCCGAACAACGGCACTCGCAGGAACTGGCCGCGAAGGCGAGCAGCCTCAAGGACCTGATCGCCTCGCTCGAAGCCGACAAGGCGCGTAAGGCGCAGGATCAGGCCAAGGCGGGCGAACGAAAATCGACCGACAGCGACACGACGGCCTCAACGACCGACCTTGCCGCGCTACCGGTGCCGGAGGCCAACCGCCTCACGGGATCGGTGCCCTTTTCGGCACTGCAAGGACAGATAGCTCTGCCGGTCATCGGCAAGATCAAGCGGCGTTTCGGCACCGACGACGGCAATGGCGCGGCGATGCAGGGCGACATGGTTGCGACACAATCGGGGGCCATCGTCACGGCGCCGGCGGATGGAAACGTGCTTTATGCGGGGCCGTTTCGCTCCTATGGTCAACTCTTGATCCTCAATGCGGGCGATGGGTATCATGTCGTCCTGGCGGGGATGAGCAGAATCAGCGTCGCGACGGGACAGTCGGTGCTCGCGGGAGAGCCGATCGGCGCGATGGGAGAGGCCCGGGTGGCAAGCACCTCGGCCTCGCGGAATGAAAATGCGACGTCGGAACTCTATGTCGAGTTCCGCAAGGATGGAAAACCCGTCGACCCGGCCCCATGGTGGGCGGATCGATTCTCTGGAAGGACGTGAAATGATGCGGAAACTGTCGCTTCTGTTTGCCGGCGCGCTGATGGGCGCATCGGCAATGAGCCTGGTCTATGGCGCACCGGGTTCGGCGGCGAACGCTGCGGGTTCGGAAACCTACAAGCAGCTGGCGATCTTCGGCGACATCTTCGAGCGCGTGCGCGCGAATTATGTGACACCGCCGGACGACAAGTCGCTGGTCGAGAACGCCATCAACGGCATGCTTGCGTCGCTTGACCCGCACTCCTCCTATATGAATGCCGAGCAGGCACAGGACATGCGCGTCCAGACCAAGGGCGAGTTCGGCGGCCTCGGCATCGAGGTCACGATGGAGAACGACCTCGTCAAGGTCATCACGCCGATCGACGATACGCCGGCCGCCAAGGCGGGCGTGCTTGCCGGCGACTACATCGCCAAGATCGACGGCGAGGAGGTTCGCGGCCTGACCCTCAACGACGCGGTCGAGAAGATGCGCGGCCCGGTCAACACGCCGATCAAGCTCACCATCCTGCGCCAGGGCGCCGACAAGCCGATCGAGCTGACGGTTGTGCGCGACATCATCAAGGTCAAGGCGGTGAAGTACCGGGTCGAGAACGACATCGGCTACATGAAGATCACCTCCTTCACCGAGAAGACCTATGACGATCTCGAGAACGCCATCGAGAACATCAAGAAGCAGGTGCCGAACGACAAGCTGAAGGGCTATGTGCTTGATTTGCGCCTCAATCCGGGCGGCCTGCTCGACCAGGCGGTGAGCGTGTCGGACGCTTTCCTCAAGCGCGGCGAAATCGTTTCGACCCGCGGTCGCGATCCGAAGGATGTCACCCGCTTCGACGCCAAGCCGAAGCAGGTCGACGACATCAACGGCAAGCCGATGATCGTGCTGGTCAATGGCGGTTCGGCGAGCGCCTCGGAAATCGTCGCCGGCGCGCTGCAGGATCTGCGCCGCGTCACGGTGGTCGGCACGCAGTCCTTCGGCAAGGGCTCGGTCCAGACCATCATCCCGCTCGGCGAGAATGGCGCGCTCAGGCTGACGACGGCGCTGTATTACACGCCGTCGGGCAAGTCGATCCAGGGCAAGGGCATCACGCCAGACATCAAGGTCGACCAGCCGCTGCCGCCTGACCTGCAAGGCCGCGACCTGACCCGTGGCGAATCCGATCTCAAGGGCCACATCAAGGGCGCCGACGAGAGCAAGACCGGCTCGGGCTCTGCCGCCTATGTGCCGCCGGATCCGAAGGACGACCTGCAGTTGATCTTTGCCGAGCAGCTGCTGCGCGGCGAGAAGACCGACCCGGCCTTCCCGCCGAACCCGGACAAGGCCGTGCTGAACCAGTAAAGCAGTCCGGCTCTGGCCGGCTGAGCGAAGCAATGCAATGCTGCCGGGACCGCGAGGTTCCGGCAGTTTGATTCGGGGCCGCGGTTGAGCGGCAGGCGTTTGGGGTATGGCGCCAGCGATTGTGAAGTTTACGCGCGATGTCACGAGAATGTGACATTCATCTAAGTGGCGTGCTTCCGGGGGAACTTAACTTGGCAGACATCGGCAAGGACATCGAACGCCCGCTCGGACAGACGCTTCGGCCCCAGCGCAAAAGCTCGCGCGGCATCAGTGGCGGTGCGCTTGCAGCGGCGGTGGCGGTGCTTGGCGTGATCGGCGTTTCCGGCACGATTGCATTGCGCGAAAAGCCGTTCCGTAAACCGCAAGAAGTGGCGGTTTCGACGCCGAAGGTCGTCGCTGCTCCCCCCGCACCCACGCCGCCTCCCACGCCGGCTCCGGTTGCCGCGGCGACGCCACAGGCCAGCACTCCGATGAAGAGCGGCGGGCCGCAGATCATTCACGTCCAGTCCGAGGAGGGCGACAACCCGCCGAAGGCAGCGATCGTCATTCGCGATCCCTCGACGCTCGGCCAAGACCTCAAGGTCGCGCATATCCCTGACAGGGCGCTGATCGAGGCGGGCGACACCGGCCCGCTGCCGATGCGCTCCGCCGACGGCAGACGGCCCTTCGACGTCTATGCGCGACCGTGGTCGGGCGCGCGCGGCGCGCGGGTGGCGATCGTCATCGGCGGGCTCGCCGTCTCGCAAACCGGCACGCAGGCGGCGATCGCCAAGCTGCCGGCCGAAGTGACGCTGGCCTTCGCGCCGCAGGGCAACAGCATCGGCCGCTGGATGCAGGCGGCAAGGCAAAGCGGGCATGAGATCGTCATGCAGGTGCCGCTCGAGCCGTTCGATTATCCAAACGTCAATCCCGGCCGCAACACGCTGACGGTCTCGGCCAGCCCGGACGAGAACCTGAAGAGCCTGCACTGGGCGCTGTCCAGGACCACGAACTATACCGGAGTCATGAACTATATGGGCGCGCGCTTCTCGGCCGACGCCTCGGCGATGGAGCCTTTCATGGCCGAACTCAGCAAGCGCGGCCTTGCCTATATCGACGACGGCTCATCCTCGCGCAGCGTCGCGCCTGACCTGGCGCTGAAGGACGGCGTGCCGTTCGTCGCCGGCGACATGGCGATCGACGCCGTGCAGGATCGCGGCGAGATCCTGAAGAAACTGGACAGCCTCGAAGCGACGGCGCGGGCCAAGGGCAGCGCGGTCGGCATCGGCTCCGCCTTCGACATCACCGTCGACACGGTGACGTCCTGGATTGCCGAAGCGAAGAAGCGCGGCATCGAGATCGTGCCGATCTCGGCGGTGGCGATCGATCCGCAAAAAGGCTAACGCTACCCGCCTCGCTGCACTCAATCCAGACCGCCGGAACCCTGACCCATGGCCAAGACGATCGATCCCGAAACGCTGCCTTACCGTCCCTGCGTCGGGCTAATGATCCTCAACAGAGCAGGCCTGGTCTGGGTCGGCCATCGCATCCCCGAGCCGGACAGCGAGTTCGCCGGCACCACGCAGCTTTGGCAGATGCCGCAGGGCGGCATCGACAAGGGTGAAGAGCCGGTCGAAGCCGCGGGCCGCGAGCTCTATGAGGAAACCGGCATGCGCAGCGTGTCGCTGCTTGCCGAGGCTCCGAGCTGGATCAATTACGACCTGCCGCCCCATCTGGTCGGCGTCGCCTTCAAGGGCCGCTATCGCGGCCAGACGCAGAAATGGTTCGCCTATCGCTTCGAGGGCGACGAAAGCGAGATCGAAATCAATCCGCCGCCCGGCGGCCATACCGCCGAATTCGATGAATGGGCCTGGCGGCCGATGCGGGAGCTGCCCGAGCTGATCGTGCCGTTCAAGCGAAAGGTCTATGAGCAGGTGGTGGCGGCCTTTCAGCACTTGGCTTCCTGACCAGCCGTCGTCGATCGCGGTTGTCGCGGCGGCCGCATGGCCGTATTGATTGCCGATGCATTGAACGGGGGTCGCCATGAACGACGACACCGGACGCGGGTTTCCGGCACATGATGCAAGCAAGGGTTCGATGGTGAGCGAGGCTGCGGCCGGCGCGATTCTGACCATCGATCTTGGCGCCATCCGGGAAAACTATCGCCGGCTGAAGGCGCGGCTGAATGGCGCTCGCTGCGCCGGCGTGCTCAAGGCCGGCGGGTACGGGCTTGGCGCCGCCCAAGTGGCCTCGGCGCTGGCGAAAGAGGGCTGCGACATCTTCTTCGTCGCGCTGCTCGGCGAGGGCGTCGCCCTGCGCAACGCGATCGGGCGGGAGCCTGACATCTTCGTGCTGAACGGACTGCCTCCGGGTTCGGAACCGGAAGCCCTGGCGGCCGGACTTTGCCCGGTCATCAACAGCGTTTTGCAGCTGAAGGCCTGGCGCCAAGCCGCGGGGGCGCAGGCCGGAGCCTGCCGGCTGCCATCCAGGTCGACAGCGGCATGGCTCGGCTCGGCATGGCGCCGGCGGACGTCGAGGCGGTCGCGGCAGAGGCCGGCGCCTTCGACGGCATCGACATCCGCTTCGTGATGAGCCATCTCGCCCGCGCCGACGAGCCGCTTCAGGCGGCGAACGAGAAGCAGCGGCTAGAATTCGACCGATTGCGCAAGATGTTGCCCGCCGCGCGCGCCTCGTTGGCCAACTCGTCCGGCATCTTTCTCGGGCCGGCCTATCGGTACGATCTCGCCCGTCCGGGAGCAGCGCTTTACGGCGTCAATCCGACGCCCCACGCACCCAACCCAATGCTGCCGGTGGTAAGGCTGCAGGCTAAGGTGGCGCAGACGCGGCGGGTCGGCGCCGGCACAGGGATCGGCTATGGCCATACCCGCCAAGCGGATGGGCCGCTCGATCTCGCGACCATTTCGCTCGGCTATGGCGACGGCTGGCACCGGCGCGCCGCTTCGGCCGCCTGGTTCGAGGGCGCGCGTTTGCCCTTCGTCGGGCGCGTGTCGATGGATTCGATCATCCTCGACATTTCCGCGCTTCCAGCAGGCCGGCTCAGCGAAGGGGACCTCGTCGAGCTCATCGGTCCATCGCAAAGTGTCGACGACGCGGCCGGCCACGCTGGCACCATCGGCTACGAGATACTGACCAGCCTGGGTGCGCGCTTTCACCGCCGCTACATCGGCAGTTGAGGCAGGCGCCTTGCTTGACAAGGCGGTGCTTCTCGGCAAGGTTCGGGGCATGAGCAACCTCGCTTGTTCCAGAATCTGCTTCAGGGTTTGCCCCATCGCGGGAGCGTAGCCCCGGCGTGGCCGCCAATGCCGGCGGTCGCGTGAACCGGGGCGTTTGAATTCCAGACATTTTCATCGAGCCTGCAGCCTTTGCCGGGCTTTGTTTGCCGCCCTCAACGTGGCGGCTTGCGCGCATTCGGGCAACCGATGCGCCGGAATAATATGAGGTATGCCATGCATCCAGCAACGCAAGCGCGTTTCCGAAACGCCATTCTTGTCAGCGCGGCGGATCACGACCGGCTGAGCAGCCTCGCCAGGGCATTTCTCGACCGCGTACCCGACATGGCCGAGGACCTGCTTGCCGAGATGGATCGCGCCAGGGTCGCAAACGAGGCGGCAATGCCCGCCGACGTGGTGCGGATGGGCTCGACGGTGACGCTTCAGGATCCAGAGGGAGGCATTCAGACGGTGACGCTGGTCTATCCGGCAGAGGCCGACATCGCCGAAAGACGAATATCGGTGCTGACGCCGCTTGGAACCGCGCTGATCGGGGCGCGGTCCGGACGCACGGTTTCCTGGCGCAGCCGCGACAACCGGGTCCTTTCGGCAACGATCGACGTCGTCGAACAAACGCGGAGGGCGCCATGACCAGGACCGTCTACCGCCTCACCGCCAAGGACTTCGCGGTAATTGAGGCGATGCTGATGCGCCGCCGCGCGTTTGCCGATCCGATAGCGCCGATGCTCGAACGCAAGCTCACCGAAAGCCGCGTCATTGCGACGGGGGCCGTCGAGCCCGACCTCGCCACACTCAATAGCCGGGTGATTTTCCGCGTCGGCGGCGGTTCGCCGCAAACGCGCACGCTGGTGCAGGCCGATGCATCCGCTCCCGTCGGCTCCGGCCTACCGGTCGTCACGTGGCACGGCCTCTGCCTGCTTGGCATGACCGCGGGCCAATCGGCGCTGGCCGCGCGGCTCGACGGTCCCGCCGAGGAGGTTCTTCTCGAGGATGTGGCCTATCAGCCGGAAGCCGCGCGGCGGGAAGCACAGGAGCGCGCCGCTGAACGACCTCGCCATGTCCTCAAGCTGGTCCACAGCGCGACCGCCGCTGACTGGCCCCTTGGCGGGCGCGGCAAAATCCGGCAGACAGAAGGGGACGATCCGGGCCCTTCGGCGGCATGATGATCGGCCTTTGAGGGAGATAGAATGAAAGTCATCGTGCTGGGCGGCGGCGTGATAGGGGTCACCACCGCCTACTTCCTTACAGAGGCCGGTCATGAAGTGACCGTCTACGATCGCCAGCCAGGGCCGGCGCTCGAAACGAGCTTCGCCAATGCTGGCGAAGTGTCGCCGGGTTATGCCTCGCCCTGGGCCGGGCCAGGCATCCCGGTCAAGGCCATCAAATGGCTGTTGATGAAATACGGCCCGCTGGTGGTGCGGCCGGCTTTCGACCCGAACATGTGGTCCTGGCTCCTCAAGATGCTGCGCAACTGCACGGCCGAGCGCTATGCGCTCAACAAGTCGCGCATGGTGCCGTTGGCCGAATACAGCCGCGACACGCTGAAGGCGCTACGCGAGGCGACCGGAATCACTTACGACGAGCGGTCCAAAGGCACGCTGCAGCTCTTCCGCAAGCAGAAGCAGCTCGACGGCACCGGCGGCGACGTCGAGGTGCTGAAGAAATACGGTGTGCCTTACGAGATCCTCGACCGCGACGGCTGTATCGCGGCCGAACCGGCGCTCGGCGCTGTGCGCGAGAAATTCGTCGGCGGCCTTAGGCTTCCCGGCGACGAGACCGGTGACTGCAAGATGTTCACCGACAAGCTCGCGGAACTCTGCGTGGCGCGCGGCGTGACCTTCGAATACGGCTCGACCGTCCGGAAAATCGTCAGGAACCGCAACCGCCTTACCAATGTCCTTACGGATACCGGTTGGAAATCCGCGGACGCCTTCGTGATGGCGATGGGCAGCTATTCGGCGCAATTCATGCGCTTGCTCGGGCGGCCGATTCCTGTCTATCCGGTGAAGGGCTATTCGATCACCGTGCCGATCAGCAATGCCGAGGCCGCGCCGGTCTCGACCGTGATGGACGAGACCTACAAGGTGGCGATCACTCGGCTCGGCGACCGCATCCGCGTCGGCGGCACGGCGGAGATTTCGGGCTATGATCTTCGCCTGCATGAATCCCGTCGCCGCACACTCGAACATTCAGTCGGCGATCTCTTCCCCGGTGGCGGCGATCTCAAGGCGGCGAGCTTCTGGTGCGGCTTGCGGCCGATGACGCCGGACGGGCCGCCCTTGGTCGGATTGAGCGAGGTTGCCAATCTCTATCTCAACACCGGCCACGGCACGCTCGGCTGGACCATGGCGTGCGGCTCGGCCAAGGTGCTGGCTGACATCATGTCCAACCGGGTGCCGGAGATCAACGCGCGCGACCTCAGCCCCGAGCGGTATCTGAAGCCTATTTAAGCGCTCCGCTCGGTATGGAATCGAGACGGCGCTTCAATCCCTCAGAACGCCTCCCGGACCCATTTGGCGCTGAACAGCAGGCGGTAGGCCCAGCCGATCGTGACGTTGGAAGCGACTGGGCGCGAATGGGCAAGGTAGTCGTCATAGACCGGCTTCATACGGCGATAGAAAGCCGGATCGAGCACGACCATGCCGTTCTCCGAGTCATGGAAGAAGCTGCGGTTGTTGAGGTTGACCGATGAGATGGCGACCAGCCTTTCGTCGATCATCATGATCTTGGAATGCAGCACGACGTCGGGCGCCTTGAACTCGCGGATGTTGATGCGGTCGCCATATTTCTCGACGAACAGCTTGTTGAGCGCGGTGAGGAACCGGCCCCCGATATCGCCCTTAAGGTCGATGCGACCGACGACGTCGATCTTCACGCCCCTGGCCAGCGCCCGGTCGAAGGCCCGGGCGATATCGGGCGTCAAGTTCAGATAGGGATTGACGATCTCGATGCGATGCTCGGCGGTGTCGATCAGCTCGACGAAATAGGCCTCCAGCGCATGCCCGTCCTCATAGGGCACGGAAATGAAATGCCGCGCCACCCCGCGCGGGGCAGCTATGGAGCGAACCGGAACGGAGAACGGCCGCGACAGATTGGTGTCGGCGTCGCGCAGCCAGATCGTCGAGAGATGCGCGGCCAGCGTCTCGACGGTCGCCTGGTCGGCGATCTCGATGTCGAAGTCGCTCCAATTGGAATAGTAGTTCAGCGAGAAGCCGTCGGTCTTGCCGTATTGCTCGAGGTCCGGATAGCGGATCAGGTCGAGCGGTCGGTGGAACAGAAAGCCGTCATGGATGTTGCGTCCGCCGACGATGACGCGCGAGCGCCCAGGCTCTTCGGCCAGCGTCGTCAGCATCTTGATGTGATGGGTCTTGTGCAACTGTGAGATCTGCTCGTCGAACGGCGCGCCGTGATCGGCCTGCCAGCGATATTCCTGCAATTCGACATTGGGGAATTCCGATGCCAGCCGGTGCAGCATCGCATCGTCCTTCTCCCGCTCCAGCACGTCGGTGACCAGGACGCGCACCTTGGTGCCAAGCGCAGCGTGATGGCGGATTAGCCGCTCCATGACGCGCCCGGAGAAATCCGCCTTGAACTCCAGCGACGACAGGTAGATCAGCCTGAGTTTCGGAGCGGTGGAGAAATCGAGCGGCATCTCGGGGTCGGCTTTGTCGAGGGCGCTGTCGGGCAGCCTCTTGCCGAGCAGGGCCTCTACCTTGGCGTTGAATCCGTCGCGCGACTTGCGCAGCAGGATCGGCAATCCCAGCGGCAGCGCGCAGGACTGCGACAGCCAGCGGCTCGCATAAAAGACGCGGTCGAGTTCCTCCATCCCCGCCGGGTCGGGCACCGGGCAGCGATCGTAGCGGCTGTCCAGAGCCGTGGTCCAGGGATCGGCGGTTTCCTCGCGCAGCAAGGTCAAGGGCGCGCCGGCCGGCGCCAGGGTGGAGCCGACGCGCAGATCGCAGCGGGTCAGCGCCTGGTCAGGAAACAGGCTGACGGATGTTTCGGCGACCGGAAGGCTCAAATGGAATGGCGAGGCCCCCGCGACGGTGGTGGATCGGCCCGATGCGCGGATCGCGAGCGGGCCGTTGCAGGTGCCGCCGATGTCGACTGGCTGTTGGCCTGCCTGGCGCAGCACAATCTCGACCGAGCGCGCCTGCAAGCCGGAGAAGCTGAAGATCTTGGGCGCCAAGGGCCGCGCAGCGGCATCGAGATAGAGGGTCTGCCGCGACATGCGCCAGCGCCCGACGAAATGGCCTTGGCCCGGCTTGCCTTGCGTCGGCGCGAGCTCGGTGCCGTCGAGCGGTCTGGCCAGCCGTTGCAGTGCCGGATAGGTCGCATGGAAGCCGCTGTTCTGGACATCGCGCCAGTCGCGGCCGAAGCGGCCGGTGCCGTTGGCGCGGTCGAGCGCATCGAGGCGGCTTTGAGCGAGCAGCGCCTGGAATTCTCTTTCGTAGGCGCTGTTGCCGTCGCTGGCGAAGTAATGGGCCGTGGCGATGCCGTCGCCGCTGCTATCCGCCGAGACGGGCAGGCGGTCGCAGGCGTCGTCGCCCGGAAAGAAGGCGCAAGCCGAAGGTCCGGGCATGCCGCCGCAGCCGGCCAGCACCGTCAGCGCCAGTCCAAGCAATGCCTTGGCGACGGCAGGCCTGACGTTCATCCGGCTGCCCCTTTCATGGCTTTGAGCTGGGCGGGGTCGCGTGGCGGCAGAAAGCCCTTCGGAAAAATCCTGCAGACGGGAACAGCGAAAGTGGCGATCAGCAATTCCGCTTCGTTGCGCATCTTGCGCGGCGCCGTCCTGTCGTCGCGAATCTTTCTGGCGGAAGCGACGAGCGCGCCGTCGCAGTCGCAGTGATTGTGCCTTGCAATGTAGCACGCATCATGGACCCGGCAGGCGGCATCGAGGCGGTCGACAGGCCTTGCCGACAGGTCGCCGGTGCGTGTGCCCGGGCCGCAATAATTGCCGATGATGAAGGGCGAGGGCCGCGACATGGCGTAGCGTACCGGCTTCGGCAGTTGTGCTTCCGGAACCTTCGCCCAGGGATTGGCGCAGTCCGACAGGAAAAGCAGCGGAAGAATGGCAAGAACGGCTCGCATTTCTCCCACCGGCGTTTCGAAGACTGTCCCTAGAGCGTTTCATCGTTTCACGGAAACGGCGAACCGCTCTATCTCTTTGTTCCGACGCAATTCCCAGAATTGCTCAGGCGTCCGGTCATGGCATGGCCAGGCGCGCTGATGCCACAGTGGCTGAATTTGTGGCGGAGGCAAGGCGGCACGACCAACTGCCTGTGATAAGATCGGCGGCAGCGAGGGACTTTGGAATGCATCTTTTTCCATTGGCGGCGACCGCATATCTGGCCTGTGCCGCGGCTGCGCTTGCCGCGGACAAGACTGTTCACGACAAGACCGTTCACGATAAGGAACACGGCTTTTCGCTGACATATCCCGAGGAATGGGCGAGCGAAACCGCCTTTGACAATACCATTCCGGCTCAAGATCAAATCCGGCGAAAAAGGCCTGACCTGCAGGGTATCGCAAAATGCCTACGACCCGACCGCCCCGGACAATCCGCCTGATGTCAGGGCGTTCATGGAGAAAGACTGGCAGATTAGCAACTGGCAGACCACGGTAGGCGTGGCTTATCGATCGGCCAGCTTCAGCCAGGACAGGCTGGCGCATTTCCCGGACGGCTACCCGGTGCGGATCGCCGACATGGACTTCCACTATGCCGATAAGAACGTCAGCTTCTACGGCCATTCCCGCATCGCGCTGACGCTGCGCAGCTCGCATTACGGCTTCATCGATTGCGGGGTCACGGGCGACAGCGCCGACGAGGCGGCGCGCACATGGGCGCCGCTTGCGGATCAGGCCGACAAGATCGTGAACTCGTTCGTGCTCGACGCGGATTAGACGAAAAGACCGCGTTCCCGCTCCACCGCCTTGGTGATGAAGTTGGCGACCAGCTGGACGCGGCGCAGCGGCCGCACCGATTCGTGATAGACCAGCCAGTAGGCGCGCCGGATGGGCGCGACGATGTCGACCGGCACCAGCTCCGGCATCGAACGGGCGACGAAAGTGTGCAGGATGCCGATCCCGGCTCCGGAGCGCACCGCTTCGGCCTGGCCGAGCGCCGAGGAGATCGCGAAGCTGGTGCGCCATTCGGGGCTGAACTCGGCGGCATAGTCGAGCGAGGGGCTGACGATGAGGTCCGGCACATAGCCAATCAGGGTGTGCCGGGAGAGTTCCGCCGGCGTTCTGGGCAGGCCGTTGGCCTCCGCATAGGCGCGGGACGCGAAGAGGCCGAGCGTATAGTCGACCAGCTTGCCCGCCACCAGCCGGCCTTCAGTCGGCCGTTCGACGGTGATCGCGATATCGGCTTCGCGCCTGGACAGCGAGAAGGAGCGCGGCACCGGCACCAGCTGGATGGTGAGCTCGCGGTGAAGCGCGGTGATCTCTCCCAGGCGCTTTGCCAGGAAGGCGACGCCAAATCCGTCGGGCGCGCCGATGCGAACGGTTCCCGAAACATCGTCGCCCTCGCCGGCAATGGTCGCGCGCGCGGCGATCATATCGCCTTCCATGCGCTCGGCGATGTCTAGGAAGCGCTCGCCGGCCGGCGTCAACTCGCTGCCGGTGGTCAGACGGCGGAAGAGTTTTGTGCGCAGCGCCTCCTCGAGCGCGGCGATGCGGCGAGAGACGGTCGCGTGGTTGAGCTCCAGGCGCTTGGCCGCGCCGAGGATCTGGCCGGCACGCGCCACGGCGAGGAAGATGCGGACGTCATCCCAGTTCATAGGAAATCCCCCGGCGACAGGCGCACCTGCCATTTGCGACAATTAATGCACGCTCCGCTGTTGCTGTCTATTTTCCGCACAACGGTTGCGTTTTGGCTCGCGTTGCCATCGCCGCCACAAAGGCGGACAATGGCATCATCACCAAGATCAGGGAGAGAAACATGATCGAATACGGTCATTTCATCGGCGGCAAGCGCGTCGCCGGCACCAGCGGGCGCAAGCAGGATGTGATGCAGCCGATGGACGGCTCCGTGCGCGGCACGGTGGCGCTCGCCTCGCAGGCGGAACTGCGCGCCGCGGTCGAGAACGCCAAGGCCGCGCAGCCGAAATGGGCAGCCACCAACCCGCAGCGCCGCGTGCGCGTGCTGATGAAGTTCCTCGAACTGGTCCAGCGCGACTATGACGAGCTGGCCGACATCCTGGCGCGCGAGCACGGCAAGACCATCGCCGATGCGCGCGGCGACATCCAGCGCGGCCTTGAAGTGGTCGAGGTCTGCATCGGCGCGCCACATATGATGAAGGGCGAGTTCACCGACGGCGCCGGCCCCGGTATCGATGTCTATTCGATGCGCCAGCCGCTCGGCGTCGTCGCCGGCATCACCCCGTTCAACTTCCCGGCCATGATCCCGCTGTGGAAGATCGCCCCGGCCATCGCCTGCGGCAACGCCTTCGTCCTGAAGCCCTCGGAACGTGATCCGGGCGTGCCGATCCGCATCGCCGAGCTCTTCATCGAGGCCGGCCTTCCAGCCGGTATCCTCAACGTCGTCAACGGCGACAAGGAAGTGGTCGACGCCATCCTCGACGATCCGGACATCAAGGCCATCGGCTTCGTCGGCTCGACGCCGATCGCGCACTACATCTATTCGCGCGGCACGGCATCGGGCAAGCGTGTGCAGTGCTTCGGCGGTGCCAAGAACCACATGATCATCATGCCCGACGCCGACATGGACCAGACAGTCGATGCCCTCATCGGCGCTGGCTACGGCTCGGCCGGCGAACGCTGCATGGCGATCTCGGTGGCGGTCCCGGTCGGCAACGAAACCACCAACCGGCTGATGGAAAAGCTGGTGCCGCGTGTGGAAAGCCTGAAGGTCGGCCCGTCGACGGATTCTTCCGCCGACTTCGGCCCGCTGGTGACTGCACAGGCGCTGGAGCGCGTGAAGGGTTACGTCGATATCGGCGTCAAGGAAGGCGCCAAGCTCGTCGTCGACGGCCGCGGCTTCAAGATGCAGGGGTATGAGAACGGCTACTATATGGGCGGCTGCCTGTTCGACAACGTCACCGCCGACATGCGCATCTACAAGGAAGAAATCTTCGGGCCGGTGCTCTCGGTGGTGCGCGCGCCCCGCTACGAGGATGCCATCAAGCTCGCCAATGATCACGAAATGGGCAACGGCGTCGCCATCTTCACCCGCGACGGCGACGCGGCGCGTGACTTCGCCAGCCGTGTTCAGGTCGGCATGGTCGGCGTCAACGTGCCGATCCCGGTTCCGATCGCCTATTACACCTTCGGCGGCTGGAAGGCGTCGTCCTTCGGCGACCTCAACCAGCACGGCCCGGACGCGTTCCGCTTCTACACCAAGACCAAGACGGTCACCTCGCGCTGGCCGTCCGGCATCAAGGATGGCGCGGAATTCGTCATTCCGACGATGAACTAGCCGGACGGTTTCCTGTTTGCGCGTCCTCGCCTTCGGCTGCGGGCGCGCGGCAGGCATCAAGGATGGCGCGGAATTCGTCATTCCGACGATGAACTAGCCGGACATCTCGGACCGGCATTGAGAAAGCGCGGGCGCCAACCGCGCTTTCCTTTTATGCTGCGTCGGCCTCTCACTTGTCGGTTCCGTGTCCAACCCCAGGTGCATTTCAAGAACGGCAGGTCGAGTGCGTATCCGCATCTTCTAAAATTCCATTGCCGTGTGATGGAACCAACAGACCGGTATCCGCCTTAGGCTGTATTCCTGCCATTCGTGCAGGCAACCGAACAGCGCCGGTTCAAGCCGGGGTTCTCGTCTGGCGCGAGGAGGTGTCAGATGACACGATTTGTTGTGGCGACACTGTTGGCGGCGGCGGCGATCACCCTTGGAGCCGCCCCGGCGAGCGCGGCGGCGCAATGCGCGCCGCGCGCGGACATCATCAAAGCGCTCGGAGACAAATTCCACGAAAGCGAGGCCGGGCGCGGGCTGATCAATCCGAACGTCGTGCTCGAGATCTTCGTCTCCGATCAGGGCAGCTGGACGGTGCTGGCCTCCGACACCAAAGGCCAGAGCTGTGTGCTTTCGGTCGGCGAAGGCTGGGACAGCCGGTCAATTACCGCGGCGATGCCGGGCGCTTGAGCCATCCGGAGATATCAGACAGCGCGCTAGGAAGTCATCGCCTGGAGGGGACTTACCGCATCGCGGCCACCTCGGCGTGGGAGCGCAGCAGCGCGATCAATTTCTTGGCGTCCTTGGCGGCCGCCTCCTCGTCGCCGTCGAGGATGGAACGGATCAGCGCGACATGATGCTCGGCTGATTCGGCGAGGCCGGTGTCGGCTTTATAGCGGAACCAGAAGCGGCGGCTGTGGCTCTGCAGGGGGGCGGCGACACGCGCCGCGAAGGGGTTGTCGGCGGCGATGGCCAGCGCCTCATCGAGCGCCTTGTCGGCCTGGATGAAGGCAAGCACGTTGCTCGAGATCACCGCCTTCTGCATGGCCAAAGCCGCCTCGTGAAACAGGTCGGCGGCCTCGCGGGTGACGAAGCGGGCGGCCGAGCGCGCGAGCACGACCTCGATGCCGCGCCTGGCATCGAGGACCCGCAGCCAGTCGCCGGCGTGAAGCGGCGCGACCGCGATGCCGGCGCGGGGCCTGATGTCGAGAAGTCCCTCCCAGGCCAGCCTCTGGATTGCCTCGCGCACAGGGGTGCGTCCGAGACCTAGGCGATCGATCAGGGCGCCTTCGGTGACGAAGCTCGACGGCGGCAGCTCGAGCGTGACGATCATGTGCTCCAGCGCGCGATAGGCCTTGGTCGCGGCCGGCTCGAAAGCGGCATTCGTGTCGGCGGATATCAGCGGGGAGATCAAAAGCAGGCTCCTGATATATTTTTCATATATCATAGCGGATTCAACGTTGACACGCCAATTCTTAATAGATATACGCCTGATATATCAGAGGAGAAAGAACCATGTGGACCGGAGTTTTCCCAGCAGTCACGACCAAATTCACCGCCGACGACCGCCTCGATCATGCCGAGATGGAGCGCTGCTACGGGCTGCAGATGGAGGCCGGCTGCGACGGCATCATCGTGTGCGGATCGCTGGGCGAAGGCCCCATGCTGTCGCCTGACGAGAAGATCGAGGTGCTGAAGACGGCGCAGAAAGTCGCCGGCAAGAAGCCGGTGCTTTTGACCGTCAACGAGCCCGCCACCCGCGAGGCGGCGAGCATCGCGCGCCGCGCCGCCAAGGAAGGCGCCGACGGTCTGATGGTGGTGCCGAGCCCGATCTATCACACCAATCCGCAAGAAACGGTCGGCGCCCTTCGGGCGGTCGCTGAGGCGGGCAACCTGCCGGTGATGATCTACTCCAACCGGCTCGCCTATCGCGTCGACGTCACCGTCGATCTGATGGAGGAGCTGGCGGCCGACAAACGCTTCGTCGCCATCAAGGAATCGTCTGACGACATCCGCCGCTCGACCGAGATCATCAACCGCTTCGGCGACCGCTACGACCTCTTCACCGGCGTCGACAATCTCGCCTTCGAGGCGCTGTCGGTCGGCGCCACCGGCTGGGTCGCCGGCCTCGTCACCGCCTTCCCGCGCGAGACCGTCGCGATCTACCAGCTGATGCGGCAGGGTCGCCGCGATGAGGCGCTGGCGATCTACCGCTGGTTCCGGCCCTTGCTCGACCTCGATGTCTCGACCTATCTGGTCCAAAACATCAAGCTTGCCGAAGTGCTGGCGATCGGTACGAATGACCGGGTGCGCATGCCGCGCCAGCCGCTCTCCGGCGAACGCCGCAAGGCGGTCGAGAAGATCGTCCGGGACGCGCTGGCGATGCGGCCGACGCTGCCGCCGCTCCAGACGTCTTCTCGGTCGTCGGAAAGATTGGTGGCGGCCGAATAAGAGGTAGCATTCGCGTGCCGGGAAATTCCGAGGAGGGGCACCGCCCATCATCCGCCCTTCGGGCACCTTCTTCCCGCCAACGGGGAGAAGGTGAAGACATCGCCATCATCGGTGGCGGCATCATCGGCATCTGCGCGGCGGCCCTGCTCTCGGAGGCGGGGCGCAGCGTCACCGTCTTCGACCGTACCGGCGTCTGCGAGGAGACGAGCTCCGGCAACGCAGCCGCCTTCGCCTTCTCCGATGTGCTGCCGCTGGCGCATAAGGGGATGATCCGGCAATTGCCGAAATGGCTCGCCGATCCGCTCGGGCCGTTGGCCATTCCGCCGGCCTATCTGCCGAAACTACTGCCCTGGCTGATCCGCTTCTGGCGGGCGGGCGCGGCGAAGCATTACGAGGCGAGCCTGGCAACGCAGGCCGGCATGATGAAGCTCGCCGAGGCCGAATGGCTGGGCCTGCTCGATCGCTCCGGCACGCGGCCGATGCTGCGCGAGGACGGCTCGCTGGAATTCTACGAGAGCGAGGCGGAATTCCGCGCCTCGCTGCCGGGCTGGGCCGAGCGCCAGCGGTTCGGCATCGGCTTCCGCCATGTCGAGAGCGAAGAGATGGCCGCGCTTCAACCAGGTCTTTCGCCGCGCTTCGTCAAGGGCACCTTCGTGCCGGGCTGGAAGACGGTCGCCGACCCCAAACTGCTCGGTAAGGCGGTCTGGGCCTATGCGGAAAAACTCGGCGCCCGTTTCGAGCATGCGCAGGTCGAACGCGTGGAGGCGGGCGCGAACGGTGCGACGATCGTGCTGGCCGATGGCACACGGCGAAAGGCAAGCAAGCTTGTGATCGCCGCCGGAGCCTGGTCGCATCTCCTGGCGAAGAACCTCGGCGACCGCATCCCGCTCGAAACCGAGCGCGGCTACAACACGACGCTGCCGGCGTCGGCCTTCGACGTGAAGCGGCAGCTGATCTTCTCGGGGCATGGCTTCGTCATCACGCCACTGGAAACGGGCCTGCGCGTGGGCGGCGCCGTCGAGCTGGGCGGCATCGAGCGGCCTCCAAATTTCGCGCGATCCAGGGCCATGCTGGAAAAAGCAAAACGTTTCCTGCCGGGGCTCGACCCGTCAGGCGGCCGCGAGTGGATGGGCTATCGCCCGTCGCTGCCGGATTCGCTGCCGGTGATCGGCGCAGCGCGCGCGCCAAATGTCTATTACGCTTTCGGCCACGGCCATCTCGGCCTGACCCAATCGGCCGCGACCGGCCGCTTGATCCGCGATCTCGTTCTCGGGCAGACTCCGCCGCTCGATCTCACCCCGTTCCGCGCGCAACGGTTCTGAAAGTCAGGAACAGTCCATGGCCAAGAAATCCTTCTTCTGCATCGACGGCCACACCTGCGGCAATCCGGTGCGTCTTGTCGCCGGCGGCGGGCCGTTGCTCGAGGGCTCGACGATGATGGAGCGGCGGGCGCATTTCCTCGCCGAATATGACTGGATCCGCACCGGCCTGATGTTCGAGCCGCGCGGCCATGACGTGATGTCGGGCTCGATCCTCTACCCGCCGACGCGCGAGGATTGCGACATCGCAATCCTGTTCATCGAGACATCGGGCTGCCTGCCGATGTGCGGTCACGGCACCATCGGCACGGTTACCATGGCGATCGAGCACGGGCTGGTGAAGCCGAAGACGCCGGGCGTGCTCAGGCTCGATACGCCGGCCGGCCTCGTCATTGCCGAATACAAGCAGGTTGGCGAATATGTCGAGGAGGTGCGCATCACCAATGTGCCGTCCTTCCTCTATGCCGAAGGCCTCACCGTCGAGTGTCCGGTGCTCGGCGAGATCAGCGTCGACGTCGCCTATGGCGGCAATTTCTACGCCATCGTCGAGCCGCAGAAGAACTACCGGGACATGGCCGACTATACGGCGGGCGACCTCATCGCCTGGAGCCCGGTCGTGCGCCAGCGCCTCAATGAGAAATATTCCTTCGTGCATCCGGAGAATCCCGGCATCAACCGGCTCTCGCACATGCTGTGGACGGGCAAGCCGAGGAACGCGGAGGCCGATGCGCGCAACGCCGTCTTCTATGGCGACAAGGCGATCGACCGCTCGCCCTGCGGCACCGGTACCTCGGCGCGCATGGCGCAGCTTCATGCCAAGGGCAAGCTCAAGGAAGGCAACAGTTTTGTCCACGAATCGATCATCGGCTCGCTGTTCAAGGGCAGGGTCGAAAAAGAGGTCAGCGTGGCGGGCAAGCCGGCGATCATTCCCTCGATCGGTGGCTGGGCACGGATGACCGGGCTCAACACCATCTTCATCGACGACCGCGATCCGTTCGCGCATGGCTTCATCGTGACGTGATCGTCAGCAGACTATCCAACCGCCTTGCGGTCAGGCCTCGGCTTTGACCGAAACCTGATCGCGGAACCATTCGGCGAACTTGGCCTCGGCAGACGAGGGCTGCGCCGACATCGTCAGGAAATATCCCTTGTCGTCGTCGGTCGAAATATCGGAGAGGACCACGAGATCGCCGCGCCTGAGCTCTTCGCGAAAAACCTCGACCGGGCATAATGCCACGCCGTGCCCGGCGATGACCGCGGTCGCCAGTATGTTGAAATCGGCAAACACTGGGCCGCTCCCGACATCGCGCCCTTCGACCCCGGCCTTGGAAAGCCATTCCTGCCAGCCCTGGCGCGTCTCGTCGTGCAACAGGTCCGCCGCCGCGATGGCCGCCGCCGTTTCCAGCCGCCCCTTGCGCGCAAGATAGTGCGGACTGCAGGCAGGCCGGCTTATGCGGGAAAACAGCTTGAGGCTCGTGACATGCGGCGAGGGATCGGCGCCGAGGGTGATCAGGATGTCGTTCTCGTCCTCCAGCCGATCCTCGGCCTTGGCGTAGGCCACACGGATCGCGATCTCGGGATGGCGCGCCGTGAAATCCGATAGGCGCGGCACCAGCCAGCGGCTGGCGATCGAGGGAATGCAACCCACCGACAGCGATGCCTGGGCGGCGTTTCTGCGAATACGGCGGCAGGTCGCGCCCAACTCCGTCAGCGCCGCGCTCGAGGATGCCTGCAGGATCAGCCCGGCTTCCGTCAGGCGCACCTTGCGGGCGTCGCGATGGAACAATGCGGCGCCTAGCCATTCCTCCAAGCGCCTTATCTGATGGCTGATGGCAGGGTGGGTGACATGCAGTTCCTCGCCGGCGGCGGAGAAACTGAGATGGCGAGCGGTCGCCTCGAAGGCTCGGATCGCATTCAGCGGCAGATAATCCATCTGTAAAATTCTCTAACAGAAGAAGCCAAAATCCGTCATTTGAAGCACGGCGCAACCTGCGTCATTGATCTGGATGGCGGCGCAAAATCTAACCGGGCGGGACCAAAAAGTCGATGCCTGCTGCCGAATTCGAGGCGCACTGCCGCTTCTCAATCCTGGTTTCGTGGAAAGACAACAATGTTCACCAGACAATTGGCCGATGTAGAAAAAACTGACTTCTTCGTCGATTGGGGCAACGGCACCAGCCATCGGCTGCTGACACAGCAGGACGGCATGGGCTTCACCATATGTCACACGGTGGTGCGCGCCGGCAGCGAATCGCGACTGCAGTACCGGCGGCACCTGGAGGCCTGCTACTGCATCTCCGGCAGCGGCGAGGTCGAGGACATGACCGGCACCGTCCACCGCGTCGAGCCGGGCACCGTCTACGTGCTCGATGCCCATGACGACCATTTCCTGCGCGCCGACGGTGCCGGCGACATGGTGCTGGTGAGCGTCTTCAATCCGCCGCTCAAAGGCACTGAAAAGCACAGTCTCCATGGAGAAGGAGGCTCTGCTTACTGAGACGTCGCTTCGACGTTTCCTGTTGTGGCGCGGCGCCCTGGCCGAAGGGCGCCGCATCGTCACATGCCCGTCACAGATGACTGAATCCTGACCCAGCGGAAGGTGCGATGGCGGGAAACGGAGTGCTTCGGTTGACGCAAGGATTCTCCTCATCAACTTATTTTGACGCCGATTTCTTCGACGAGAGGCCCATCATAAGGTTGAATCGTCAAAGACATTGCGTTGTGCCAATGCTAGGGTCCGCGATAGTCCAGGGGTCGGGTGCGAAAAAGCGGGCAATCGGACGGCGTGCTTCCAAACCACGCAGAGCGATTGAAAAATCACGTTGCAATCCGGGCTCGAAACTTTACGACTAGGGGAAATACGAAAAGGAGTGCGATCCGGAAACGGGCGACATTCCAGGGGAGCCGCATAAATATGCAGTACTTCGTCCAGCAGCTTATCAATGGGCTGACGCTGGGATCTATCTATGGGCTGATCGCGATCGGCTACACGATGGTCTACGGCATCATCGGCATGATCAATTTCGCCCATGGCGACATTTTCATGGTCGGCGCCTTCACCGCGCTCATCGTCTTCCTCATCCTCGGCGCATTGTTCTATTCGGTGCCGGTCGTGGTGGCGCTTCTGATCATGATGATCGTGGCGATGCTTCTGACCAGCCTCTACAACTGGACGATCGAGAAGGTGGCCTACCGGCCGCTGCGCGGTTCGTTCCGGCTGGCGCCTCTGATCACCGCCATCGGCATGTCGATCGCGCTCTCCAACTTCGTGCAGGTCACGCAGGGTCCGCGCAACAAGCCGATCCCGCCGCTGGTCAGCCAGGTCTATACGATCGACGGCATCAGCATCTCGCTGAAGCAGATCATCATCGTGATCGTAACCATCGCGCTGCTCGCGGTCTTCTGGTACCTGGTCAACAGGACTGCGCTCGGCCGCGCCCAGCGCGCCTGTGAGCAGGATCGCAAGATGGCGGCGCTGCTCGGCATCGACGTCGACCGCACCATCTCCATCACCTTTATCATGGGCGCCGCCCTTGCCGCCGTCGCGGGCACGCTGTTCCTGATGTATTACGGCGTCGTGGTGTTCTCGGACGGCTTCGTGCCGGGCGTGAAGGCCTTCACGGCGGCCGTGCTCGGCGGCATCGGCTCGCTGCCCGGCGCGGTGCTAGGCGGGCTCTTGATCGGCTTCATCGAAAGCATGTGGTCGGCCTATTTCTCGATCGACTACAAGGACGTCGCCGCGTTCTCGATCCTGGCGATCGTGCTGATCTTCCTGCCCTCCGGCATCCTCGGCCGGCCTGAAGTCGAAAAGGTCTGATCCTCATGGCCGCTACCGTGTCATCGGAGCGCGACACCGTCGCTACTCCCGTCCAGCGTGCTTTTCGCGAAGCGTTCTATGCAGGCGCCATCTCGCTTGGCCTGTTCGTGCTGTTCATCGGCCTCAGGACCGACCAGAACATCAGCAACGAGCTCATCCTGGTGCAGCGTTGGTTGCTGCTGGCCATCGTCGTCATTGCCGTTACCGTCGGCCGGTTCCTCTATGTCGCTTACGCGGTCCCGGCGATGGAGCGGTCGAAGGCCGAGAAGGGCGCGGCACCGGCGGTCGTCGCCCAGCCGGGCTTCATCAAGCAGAACTTCAACAGGATCGGTCTAGTCATCCTGCTCCTGTATCCCGTGGCGATGGTCCTTCTGTTCGGCTTCCAGGGGTCGCTGAAGTGGGTCGACAATTTCGGCATCCAGATCCTGATCTATGTGATGCTGGCCTGGGGCCTCAACATCGTGGTTGGGCTGGCGGGTCTGCTTGATCTGGGCTACGTCGCCTTCTATGCCGTGGGCGCCTATGCCTACGCGCTGCTCGGCACGCATTTCGGCCTGTCGTTCTGGATCCTGTTGCCGGCCGCCGGCTGCATGGCGGCTTTCTGGGGCGTCATGCTCGGCTTCCCGGTTCTGAGGTTGCGCGGCGATTATCTGGCCATCGTGACCCTTGCCTTCGGCGAGATCATCCGTCTTGTGCTTATCAACTGGCGCGAGGTGACCAACGGCTCGGCCGGTATCTCGGGCATTCCGAAGGTCTCTTTCTTCGGGTTGATGTCGTTCAACGTCTCGGACCCTAACTACATCGCCAAGGTTCTGCACATTGCCCAATCGGGAGCCTACTACAAGATCTTTCTCTACTATCTCGCCCTGGCGCTCTGCCTGCTCACCGCCTTCGTCACCATAAGGCTTCGCCGCCTGCCGGTGGGACGCGCCTGGGAAGCGTTGCGCGAAGACGAGATCGCCTGCCGCTCTCTCGGCATCAACACCACCACCACCAAGCTGACGGCGTTCGCCACGGGCGCCATGTTCGGCGGTTTCGCCGGCTCGTTCTTTGCTGCAAGGCAGGGCTTCGTCAGCCCCGAATCCTTCGTCTTCCTGGAATCGGCGATCATCCTTGCTATCGTCGTGCTCGGCGGCATGGGCTCGCTCGGGGGCATTGCGGTGGCGGCGCTGGTGATGATCGGCGGCACCGAGATCCTGCGCGAGCTCGACTTCCTCAAGGCGGTGTTCGGCCCTGATTTCACGCCGGAACTCTATCGCATGCTTTTGTTCGGCATGGCCATGGTGATCGTCATGCTGTGGAAGCCGCGCGGTTTCGTCGGCAGCCGCGAGCCGACAGCTTTCCTCAAGGAGCGAAGAGCGGTCTCAGCCTCCTTCACGAAGGAGGGCCACGGCTGATGAACGCGGAAGCTTCCATGAATAACGTCATCCTGCAGGTCGACCATCTTTCGATGAAGTTCGGCGGCCTGGTCGCCATCGGCGATCTGTCATTCCAGGCCAAGCGCGGCGAGATCACCGCGCTGATCGGTCCCAACGGCGCCGGCAAGACAACGGTGTTCAACTGCATCACCGGTTTCTACAAGCCTACCGAAGGCATGATCACGCTCAACAAACGTGACGGCTCGACCTATCTGCTCGAGCGCCTGCCCAATCACGAGATTCCGGCGCGCGCCAACGTGGCGCGCACTTTCCAGAACATCCGCCTGTTCTCCGGCATGACGCTCTTGGAGAACCTTCTGGTCGCGCAGCACAATAAGCTGATGAAGGCCTCGGGTTATACCTTCCTCGGCTTGTTCGGCTTCCCGAGCTATCGCCAGGCATCGGCCGAATCGATCGAGCTCGCCAGGCACTGGCTGGAAAAGGCCGACCTCGTCGATCGCGCCGACGATCCGGCCGGCGATCTGCCCTATGGCGCGCAGCGACGCCTGGAAATCGCGCGCGCCATGTGCACGGGGCCGGAGCTGTTGTGCCTGGACGAGCCGGCAGCCGGCCTCAACCCGAAGGAATCGGCGGCGCTCAACGACCTGCTGATGGACATCAAGAACAACACCGGCACGTCCATCCTGCTCATCGAGCACGACATGTCGGTTGTCATGCAGATTTCCGATCATGTCGTGGTGCTCGAATACGGCCGCAAGATTTCCGACGGCAATCCGCAATCGGTCCGCACCGATCCGCGCGTCATCGCCGCCTATCTCGGCGTCGATGACGAAGAGGTCGAGACGGTGCTGACCGAAGTCGGCGACGAGGATGTCATCGAGCAGCTCGATACGGGTCCCGACTCCGCGCATGGCCCGGGCAACTCCGCTTCGATGATGGCGGGGCCGGTTTCCGACAGTGTCGAACATGCCGACGAGGGCGAGCGGGTCACCGTGTCCAAGGGGGCGTCGAAAGCGGCGCAGGTCGATGCCCGCGCCGCGTCAATCGGCAGCAAGCCCCAATCGGCAGCCAAGCCGGCCGCGAAATCCAGCGCAGCGAAAGCGTCGCCTAAAAAGCCGGCCCCCAAGGCTTCAGCCGCGAAAGCCGGCAGCGCTTCGAAGGGTAAGGAAACAGCGGCCAAGCCCACAGCGGGCAAGCCTGGAGGGCGCAAATAATGGCCGGCACAACGCTGCTCGACATCAAGGGCGTCGAGACCTACTACGGCAACATCCGGGCGCTGAACGGCGTCGATGTCAGCGTCAACCAGGGTGAGATCGTGGCGCTGATCGGCGCCAACGGCGCCGGCAAGTCGACGTTGATGATGACGATCTTCGGGGCACCACGCGCCCGCGCCGGCACCATCACCTTCGCCGGCACCGAGATCACCAAGATGCCGACGCATGAGATCGCGCGGCTGCGCATCGCGCAATCCCCTGAAGGCAGACGCATCTTCCCGCGCATGACGGTGATGGAAAATCTGCAGATGGGCGCCAGCCTCGACAATCTCAGGCATTACGACGAGGACGTCGAGAAGGTGTTCACGCTATTCCCGCGGCTGAAGGAGCGCATCGGCCAGCGCGGCGGCACGCTATCGGGCGGCGAGCAGCAGATGCTGTCGATCGGTCGCGCTTTGATGGCGCGGCCGAAGCTCTTGCTGCTCGACGAGCCGTCGCTTGGTCTCGCGCCGCTGATCGTCAAGCAGATCTTCGATGCCATCCGCGAGCTCAACAAGACGCAGGGGCTGACCGTGTTCCTCGTCGAGCAGAATGCCTTCGGCGCCCTGAAGCTCGCCGACCGCGGCTATGTCATGGTCAACGGCAATGTGACGATGAGCGGCAGCGGCAAGGAGCTGCTCGCCAATCCGGAAGTGCGCGCCGCCTATCTCGAAGGCGGTCATCACTAAGAAGAGGTCTTCATCATGCAAGGTATTATCTACGAAGAAGCCTCGATCTGGCAGTTCCTCTTCGTCACCTGCCTGCTTGGCGGCTGGGCGGCATGGATGACGGGCAAGGCGGCGGCTCAGACCTGGAGCAGCCACGTTCAGCTGTTCTTCTACATGCTCGGTCTCGGTATCGGCATCCGGTTCATCCATCATGCGCTGTTCGACGGCACGATGTTCTCGCTGCATTACTACATCGTCGACACCATCGTGCTGATGATCCTTGGCTTCCTGGGCTATCAATACACGCGCACCAACCAAATGGTCACACAGTATAACTGGCTCTACGAAAGAGCTTCCTTGTTAAGCTGGAAGCCGAAAGGTTGACGTTGACCATTGCGACGCTTCGAGGACGAATCGGCGTGACAAGTGCCTGAAAATCGGCATTCTATGCTTTCTGCGATAAGGGTGGGCATCGCATGAAAGTATCATCCACGCCCACTCCGTAAATGGGAGCGTTTCAATGAAAAAATCACTCTTGTCCGCCGTTGCGCTGACCGCGTTCATCGCGTTCAGCGGCAGCGCGTGGGCCGACATCCTGATCGGCGTCGCCGGTCCGATCACCGGCCCGAACGCCGCCTTCGGCGCACAGCTGCAGAAGGGCGCGGAACAGGCTGTCGCCGACATCAACGCGGCGGGCGGCATCAATGGCCAGCAGCTCAAGCTCGAGATCGGCGACGACGTCTCCGATCCCAAGCAGGGCATCTCGGTCGCCAACAAGTTCGTCGCCGACGGCGTCAAGTTCGTCGACGGCCACTTCAACTCGGGCGTGACCATCCCCGCGTCGGAAGTCTATGCCGAGAACGGCATCCTCGTCATGACCCCGGCCGCGACCAATCCGAAGCTCACCGAGCGTGGCCTGTGGAACACCTTCCGTACCTGCGGTCGCGACGACCAGCAGGGCAAGGTTGCGGGCGACTACATCGCCAAGAACTTCAAGGATGCCAAGATCGCAATCATCCACGACAAGACGCCTTACGGCCAGGGCCTCGCGGATGAGACCAAGAAGAACCTCAACGCCAACGGCATCAAGGAAGTGATGTATGAAGGCGTGAATGTCGGCGACAAGGACTTCTCGGCCCTCATCGCCAAGATGAAGGAAAACAACGTCACCCTGATCTACTGGGGCGGCCTGCACACGGAAGCCGGCCTGATCATCCGTCAGTCGGCCGACCAGGGCCTGAAGGCGCCGCTGTTCTCGGGCGACGGCATCGTCTCCAACGAACTGGCTTCGATCGCTGGTGACGCGGTTGCCGGCACGCTCAACACCTTCGCTCCGGATCCGCGCAAGAATCCGGCCGCCAAGGAAGTGGTGGAGAAGTTCCGTGCCGCCGGCTTCGAGCCGGAGGCTTACACGCTCTACTCCTACGCCGCCGTGCAGATCATCTCGCAGGCCATCGCCAAGGCCGGCTCGGCTGACGATGCGCAGAAGGTTGCCGAGATCATCAAGTCCGGCGGTCCGTGGAAGACGGCCATCGGCGAGATCGGCTACGACGCCAAGGGCGACATCACCCGTCCCGACTATGTCATCTACGAATGGAAGAAGGGTGACGACGGCAAGTACAGCTACTTCGAGAAATAAGCCGGCAAATAGAAGCCGACTTGGAATGGATGCCCGGCGCTCGCGCCGGGCATTTTTTGTCTGCGCGGCCGTGGCAGCCGGAAGCTCCGCCCCGGCGCCCCGAAATGCGCTCTCGCGGCGCCCTGCGGGCAGGGGACTGAACAACAACGGAGCGCTTGCCGCAAACAAACGATTTAAATCGTTTTAGGTGTCGCGCAAATTCGTTTGCACTGCAGCATTTTCACGCTAATCATTGCGCCGGTTCATCTCCCTTACGCTGCTGGAGCCCAGTCCTTGGCAATCACGAAGATCCTCGTCGCCAACCGGTCCGAAATCGCCATCCGCGTGTTCCGCGCGGCCAATGAGCTCGGCCTCAAAACCGTGGCGATCTGGGCGGAGGAGGACAAGTATTCGCTGCACCGCTTCAAGGCCGATGAAAGCTACCAGGTCGGACGCGGGCCGCATCTCGCCAAGGACATGGGCCCGATCGAGAGCTACCTGTCCATCGAGGAGGTGATCCGGGTCGCCAGGCTGTCGGGCGCCGATGCCATCCACCCCGGTTACGGCCTGCTGTCGGAAAGCCCGGAGTTCGCCGAAGCCTGCGCCGGCGCCGGCATCACCTTCATCGGCCCGAAGCCGGAAACGATGCGCCGGCTGGGCAACAAGGTCGCCGCGCGTAACCTCGCGATCGAGGTCGGCGTGCCCGTCGTGCCGGCAACCGATCCGCTTCCCGATGACATGGACGAGGTCAAGAAGCTCGCCGCGCAGATCGGTTATCCGGTGATGCTCAAAGCCTCATGGGGCGGCGGGGGCCGCGGCATGCGCGCCATCCGATCCGAAGTCGACCTTGCGCGCGATGTGATGGAAGGCAAGCGCGAGGCCAAGGCCGCCTTTGGCAAGGACGAGGTCTATCTCGAAAAGCTGATCGAGCGTGCTCGCCATGTCGAGGTCCAGGTGCTGGGCGATATACACGGGAACGCGGTGCACCTCTTCGAGCGCGACTGCTCGATCCAGCGCCGCAACCAGAAGGTCGTGGAGCGCGCGCCGGCGCCCTATCTCAGCGAGGAACTGCGCCAGGAGCTCTGTGGCTACGCGCTCAAGATCGCACGCGAGACCAGCTATATCGGCGCCGGAACGGTCGAGTTCCTGCAAGACGCCGACACCGGCAAATTCTACTTCATCGAGGTCAATCCGCGCATCCAGGTCGAGCACACCGTCACCGAGCAGGTGACCGGCATCGACATCGTCAAGGCGCAGATCCATATCCTCGACGGTTTCGCCATCGGCACGAAGGAATCGGGCGTGCCGGCGCAGAAGGACATCAGGCTCAACGGCCATGCGCTGCAGTGCCGCATCACCACCGAGGATCCGGAACAGAATTTCATTCCCGACTATGGCCGCATCACCGCCTACCGCGAGGCGGCCGGCTTCGGCATCCGGCTCGACGGCGGCACCGCCTATTCGGGCGCGGTCATCACCCGGTTCTACGATCCGCTGCTCGAGAAGGTGACGGCCTGGGCGCCGACGCCCGGCGAGGCGATTTCGCGCATGAACCGGGCCTTGCGGGAGTTCCGCATCCGGGGCGTCGCCACCAACCTCACCTTCCTCGAGGCGATCATCAATCACCCTCGCTTCGCCGACAATTCCTACACAACCAAGTTCATCGACACGACGCCGGAACTGTTCGAGCAGGTGAAGCGGCAGGATCGCGCCACCAAGCTGCTGAACTATCTGGCCGATGTCAGTGTCAACGGCCATCCCGAG
Source organism: Mesorhizobium sp. WSM4976 (assembly GCF_029625685.1). NCBI lineage: Bacteria > Pseudomonadati > Pseudomonadota > Alphaproteobacteria > Hyphomicrobiales > Phyllobacteriaceae > Mesorhizobium > Mesorhizobium sp. WSM4976. Next base: position 148,045 of record NZ_JARTVT010000011.1, on the reverse strand, counting down.
ACGCGCGGCCGGCCGATGCCGAAGGCGAATGCGGCCGCGCCCGTGGTGCCCTATCTCAACGGCCATATCCCGGACGGCAGCAAGCAGAGGCTCGATGCGCTCGGCCCGGAGAAATTCGCGGCCTGGATGCGGGAGCAGCGCCAGGTGCTGGTCACCGACACGACGATGCGCGACGGCCATCAGTCGCTGCTCGCCACGCGGATGCGCACCTATGACATCGTCGGCATCGCCGGCACCTATGCGCGGGCATTGCCGCAGCTCTTGTCGCTGGAATGCTGGGGCGGAGCCACCTTTGACGTCGCCATGCGCTTCCTCACCGAGGATCCGTGGGAGCGGCTGAGCAAGGTGCGCGCGGCTGCGCCCAATCTTCTGCTGCAGATGCTTTTGCGCGGCGCCAACGGCGTCGGCTACACCAACTATCCCGACAATGTCGTCCAGCATTTCGTCAAGCAGGCAGCGAGCGGCGGCGTCGACCTGTTCCGCGTCTTCGACTGCCTGAACTGGGTGGAGAACATGCGCGTCGCCATGGACGCGGTCGGCGCCGAAGGCAAGCTGGTCGAAGCGGCGATGTGCTATACCGGCGACATTCTCGATCCGGCCCGCGCGAAATACGACCTCAAATACTATGTCGGACTGGCCAAGGAACTGGAAGCGGCCGGCGCCCACATCATCGCCGTCAAGGACATGGCCGGATTGTTGAAACCGGCCGCGGCGCGCGTGCTGTTCAAGGCGCTGCGCGAGGCGACCGACCTGCCGATCCATTTCCACACGCATGACACATCGGGCCTCTCGGCGGCGACGGTGCTGGCGGCGGTGGAGAGCGGCGTCGACGCGGTCGACGCGGCGATGGATTCCTTCTCCGGCAACACCTCTCAGCCCTGCCTCGGCTCGATCGTCGAGGCGCTGAAGGGTACCGAGCGCGATCCCGGTTTCGACCCGCAATGGATCCGTCACATCTCGTTCTACTGGGAGGCGGTGCGCAACCAGTACGCCGCCTTCGAGAGCGATCTCAAGGGGCCGGCCTCGGAAGTCTATCTGCACGAGATGCCGGGCGGCCAGTTCACCAACCTCAAGGAGCAAGCCCGCTCGCTTGGCCTCGAGACTCGCTGGCACGAGGTGGCGCAGGCCTATCACGACGTCAACCTGATGTTCGGCGACATCGTCAAGGTGACGCCTTCCTCAAAGGTCGTCGGCGACATGGCGCTGATGATGGTAAGCCAGGATCTCACCGTCGCCGATGTCGAGAACCCGGCCAAGGACATCGCCTTCCCGGATTCGGTCGTGTCGATGCTGCGCGGCGACCTCGGCCAGTCGCCCGGCGGCTGGCCCCCGGCGCTGCAGAAGAAGGCGCTGAAGGGCGAGAAGTCGATCACTGTCAGGCCCGGCTCGCTGTTGAAGCCGGCCGACCTCAAGGCCAGCCGCAAGGATATCGAGACCAAGCTCGAGCGCAAGCTCTCGGAGTATGAGTTCGCTTCCTGGCTGATGTATCCGAAGGTGTTCACCGACTTCGCCGCCGCGCAGGAGACCTACGGGCCGGTGAGCGTGCTGCCGACGCCGACCTATTTCTACGGCATGAAGTCGGAAGACGAGATCTTCCTCGACATCGAGAAAGGCAAGACCCTGGTGGTTCGCTGCCAGGCGTTCGGCGATGTCGATGACAAGGGCATGGTCACGGTCTTCTTCGAACTCAACGGCCAGCCGCGCCGCGTCAAGGTGCCGGACCGGGCGCATGGCGCTTCCGCCGCCAAGGTGCGCCGCAAGGCCGAGCCCGGCAATGAGGGCCATGTCGGCGCGCCGATGCCGGGCGTGGTGTCGACGCTTGCCGTGGCGCCTGGACAGGCGGTCAAGGCAGGCGACGTGCTCTTGTCGATCGAGGCGATGAAAATGGAAACCGCGCTGCATGCCGAACGCGACGGCGAGATCGCCGAGGTGCTGGTCAAGGCCGGCGACCAGATCGATGCCAAGGATCTGCTGATCGCTTTCAAATGACGGTTGAAGCGTGATGCCTCAGGGCGACTGACAACAGCCGTCCACAGCCGCTCGACAAGTGTCTTGACCCGCCGCGCCCGCTCGGGCAGGGAACCCGCTCCAATTCGCCGTGGTGGGAATCGCCATGGCTCCAGAAGACGCGGAGAGAAAAATGGCCGACGAAATCACCGAGACCAGCCAGACTGTAGCCGCCGGCCAGCTGCGCACCATCATCGAGCGCATCGAGCGGCTCGAGGAAGAGAAGAAGACGATCTCCGACGACATCAAGGATGTCTATGCCGAAGCCAAGGGCACGGGCTTCGACACCAAGGCGATCCGCACCATCGTTCGGCTGCGCAAGAAGGACCAGGCGGAGCGCCAGGAAGAGGAGTCCATCCTCGATCTCTACAAGGCCGCTCTCGGCATGGTGTGAGCCTCATGGCCGGGAGCCGGTCATGACCGAATTCGACTTCGGCGGCCGCCGCGCCTCGGAGTTCCGCCATCGCGGCTTCTGGGCGCTGTTCGCCGAACGGCACCCGGAAGAAAGAGTCACGCTGGCGCGACGCGGGCCTTGGTTTTGGCAGCGCGGGCTGCCGGATTTCGCCTTTGTCCTTTCGATGTATGTCGCGCCGGCGCAGAACCATGTTGGTGTCTTCTTCGGTCGCAACGAGAAGTTCGGCGCCACGGAATCCTGGTCTCGGCTGAACCCGTTCCGGCCGGCGATCGAGGCGAGGCTGAAGCTCAGGCCTGAGCAGAGCGCGCCAGGTCTCGGCATCAATTCACTTTGGCATGTGAACTGCTATGCCGAGGACAACTGGCCGGCCATGACCGACTGGCTGGTGACGGAGTGCTCGCGCTTCGAAGAAGCCGTGACTGACGTCCTGGGACAGAAATAGGTCGCAGGCGATGACGGACTTTTTCCGTACGCGCTGGAGGGGTGAAGCGCCGCTCGACCGGCTGTTCTGGCGCGACATGCTGCTGGTCGGCACGATCTTGAACGTCGCTTCTTCGGTGCTGGCGCTGATCCTGCTCGGGTTGAAGCTGCCGCTCTGGCTGGTGCTGGTGGTGCATTTCCTGCCCGTTACATACAACATCTTCCTGACCATCGCCGTCTGGCGGACGGCGGAGAAGCGCGGCGGCTTGAAGGCGCGGTTGATGATGCTTGGTTCGGCGTTCTGGCTGATCGCGACAGTCGTGGTTTGAGGATCTTCTTCGGAGCAATTCCGGGCGGAAAACTTTTCCTGGAATTGCTCCATACGAAAAAGGACGGCCGAAGCCGTCCTTTGGGAAGTCATTTCCGACCGATCAAGCCGCCGGCTCGAAGCGCAGCGCCACGCCGTTGATGCAATAGCGCAGGCCGGTCGGCGGCGGGCCGTCCTCGAAGACATGGCCGAGATGGCTGCCGCAGCGCGAGCAATGGCATTCGGTGCGGACCATGCCGTAGCTGCGGTCGACGGTGGTCTCGATCGAGCCCGGCACCGGATCGTTGAAGCTCGGCCAGCCGGTGCCGCTCTCGAACTTCAGCTTGGACTCGAACAGCGGCTGGTCACAGCCGACGCAAAAGAAAGTGCCGGCGCGCTTTTCATAGAGCAGGGCGCAACTGCCCGGGCGCTCGGTGCCGTGGTTGCGCATGACGGCATACTGCTCCGGCGTCAGCCGGGCGCGCCACTCGGCATCGGTGCGGGTGACGGGATAGGCGTGGGTGTCCATGAAATCTCCTCGGCCTTGGCGGCTCGTTGTTGCTTGCAACGGGTATTCGTCGGAAGACAGGCGTTTGTTACAGATATATTCAGGTGAGGCCGGTCTGCAAATGCCAGCATCCTGCGCTTCCGGTGCTTACGTACTTTAAGTACGCTCCGCTCCGGTTCTCGGATGCCACCATTTTGGTCGCTTCGCGCCCGTCTTCGACTCCGACGGCCTGACCTGAGTTTCAACGTTGTACCCACCAGATCAGTGCTTGCGCGACAGCTGCCTGGTTGCCGCTTCGAGCCCGGCCAGTGTCAGCGGGAACATACGGCCGCCGAAGATGTCGCTGATCATGGCGATCGAGTGGGTGTAGCGCCAGTTCTTCTCGGCTTCGGGATTGAGCCATATCGCGTTCGGCCATTGCTGCAGCAGGCGCGCGAGCCACACACTTCCGGCCTCCGGGTTCCAATGCTCCACCGAGCCGCCCGGATGGGCGATCTCATAAGGGCTCATCGAGGCGTCGCCGACGACGATCACCTTGTAGTCAGGCCCGTATTTGTGGATGAGGTCGAAGGTCGGGATCACCTCGGCAAGCCGGCGGCGATTGTCCTTCCAGACGCGCTCATAGAGGCAATTGTGGAAGTAGACATATTCGAGCTGGCGGAACTCGGCGCGCGCGGCCGAGAACAGCTCCTCGACGACGCGGATGTGGTCGTCCATCGAGCCGCCGACATCGAAGAACATCAAGAGCTTCACCGCATTGCGCCGCTCGGGACGGGTCTTGACGTCGAGATAGCCGTGCTCGGCGGTGGCGTGGATGGTGCCGGGCAGGTCGAACTCCTCCTCTGCGCCTTCCCGCACCCAGCGGCGCAGCCGCTTCAGCGCCACCTTGATGTTGCGGGTGCCGAGCTCGACGGTGTCGTCGAAATTCTTGAATTCGCGCTTGTCCCAGACCTTCACCGCGCGGCGATGGCGGCTCTCATGCTGGCCGATGCGCACCCCTTCCGGGTTGTAGCCATAGGCGCCGAAGGGCGAGGTGCCGCCGGTGCCGATCCATTTCGAGCCGCCCTGGTGCCGGCCTTTCTGTTCCTCGAGCCGCTGCTTCAAGGTTTCCATCAGCTTGTCGAAGCCGCCCAGCGCCTCGACCAGCTTCTTTTCCTCCTCGGTCAGGTGTTTTTCGGCCAGCCGGCGGAGCCATTCCTCGGGGATGTTGGCGACGTCGAGGGCATCCGGGCCGCCCAGCGCCTCGACGCCCTTGAAGACATGAGCGAAGACCTGGTCGAAACGGTCGATATGGCGCTCGTCCTTCACCAGCGCCGAGCGCGCGAGGTAGTAGAAAGCCTCGACGTCATAATCGACCAGACCGGCCTCAAGCCCTTCCAGCAGCGACAGATATTCCCTGAGCGAAACGGGAACCCGCGCGGCCTTCAGTTCGAGGAAGAAGGGGATGAACATCAATCCCTTATAGCAGATCGTATTCGATGAAGCCTGTCCGCCTTGCTACGCGATCATAGAGCCGGCGCGCCGTGGCGTTGGTCTCGTGCGTCATCCAGTAGACGTTCTTCACACCGATCTTGCCGGCCTCGTCCTGCACGGCTTTGATCAGCGCCGCGCCCACGCCCTTGCCGCGTACTTCCGGGTCGGCGAACAGGTCCTGCAGGTAGCAGTTGTTGACCAAAGACCAGCAGGAGCGATGATAGAGGTAGTGGGTCAGGCCGACGGCCTTGCCGTCGAGCGTGGCGATAAAACCTTTCGGCTCGAACTCGCCGTCGGTGAGCAGCCGCTTCCAGGTGATGGCGTAGACCTCTTCCGGCAGCTTGGTTTCATAGAAGGTGAGATAGGCCGTCCACAACCGGCGCCAGTCGGCGTGATCGGACTGCGCGAGGGGGCGGATGGTGATCTCGGACATTTTTTCCTCCAGCATTCTGGCTCGAAGCTGCGGCAGCCGGCACGCGCCGGCAACGGTCCACGGACGGGAAAGCGCTATTGCTGCCGGCTTAACCCTGCCGCCTGGCCATGAAGGCCAGGCGCTCGAACAGGTGCACGTCCTGCTCGTTCTTCAGCAGCGCGCCGTGCAGTTTCGGCAACATGTTCTTCGGGTCGGCGCGCAAGTCCTCGGGCGCGATGTCGTCGGCGACCAGCAGGCGGATCCAATCGAGCGCCTCGGAAGTCGAGGGCTTCTTCTTCAGGCCCGGCACCTCACGGATTTCGTAGAATTGGGTGAGGGCCGCCCGCACCAGGTTCTGCTTGATGCCGGGATAATGCACCTCGACGATGCGGTGCAGCGTGTCGATATCGGGAAAGCGGATGTAGTGGAAGAAGCAGCGGCGCAGGAAGGCGTCGGGCAGTTCCTTCTCATTGTTCGAGGTGATGATGACGATGGGCCGGAACTCGGCGCGGATCGTCTCGCCGGTCTCGTAGACGAAGAACTCCATCCGGTCGAGCTCCTGCAGGAGGTCGTTGGGGAATTCGATGTCGGCCTTGTCGATCTCGTCGATCAAAAGCACGACCTTCTTTTGCGCCGCGAAGGCGTCCCACAGCTTGCCGCGCTTGATATAGTTGGCGATGTCGTTGAAGCGCTCGTCGCCGAGCTGGCTGTCGCGCAGCCGCGACACCGCGTCATATTCGTAGAGCCCCTGCTGCGCCTTGGTGGTCGACTTGACGTGCCATTCGATGAATTCGAGCCCGAGCGCCGACGCCACCTGGCGGGCGAGCTCGGTCTTGCCGGTGCCGGGCTCGCCCTTGACGAGCAACGGCCGCTCCAGCGCGATCGCGGCGTTGACCGCGACCATCAGATCCTTGTCGGCGACATAGGCCGCTGTGCCTTCGAAACGCATTTTTTCTCCTGGCAAGTTTGCGGCGACCGTAAGGAGGTGGCCTGGAGCGCGCAAGGCCGAGATATCGCGGATGCGAATATCGTCGGTGCCTGTGTCCGTTTCACTGGCGCTGGGCTAGCCATCGGCCTATATTTGCTTTCGGCGGTCTGCGCTTCCCGGCAGGAGAAACTTATCCCCGGGGCCTTATCGATCCTTAGGGAGCTGTCCCTGGGAAGACCCGTGGGTTTTCTCACACGGCGCCCACCTACTTTGTAGGCACCCGGGATCGACCTCTCCACCGGTTGTGTGGATCGTCACTTTACCGATTTCGGCTGGCCTTTGGCGATGGCGTGCATGGCAGCTTCGCGCATGCATTGTCCAAGTAGCGCTGGTCGACCCCACTCCGTCTCGGCTTCGCCGAGCCACCTCTCCCCCGATCGACGGGGTAGAGGAAAGGCGCCAAGCCTTTCCAGCAAGGCTCCCTTCCTTTCCCTCCGGAGGGGGGAAAGGTGGCGCTGCGAAGCAGCGACGGATTGGGGGAACCACCTGGCAATCAAGCCTCCGTCCGATCAATCACGCCAGTCACAGAAAATGCGTGCATAGCGTAGCCGATTTCGGAAGACTTGCTCCTGCTCGACGCAATCGCGGACGGAATAGTGCTGCGCACTTTCCTGGAATTACGCTAGAAGACGTCGTTCCTAAGACTCCATACAGTTCCGACCCTTTCTACCGTTCGCGCATGACCTCGTCCAAAGACCTGAAAAAACAGCTTCGCAAGGAAGCGCTGGCGCGCCGCGATGCGCTCGACGAATTCTGGCGCGTCGAGATTGCGCTCGAAATGGCGGAGACGGCGAAGGAGAAAATCGACTTCGAGCCGGGCGGGATCGTCTCCGGCTTCTGGCCGATGCGCTCGGAGGTCGATGTGCGGCCGCTGATGTTCGCGCTGCGCGAGAAGGGCGCCAGGCTGTGCCTGCCGGCGATCCTCGACAAGACCACGATGGTCTTTCGCGAGCTGGTGCGCGGCGCGCCGATGGTCGAGATGGGCTTCGGCACGGTCGGCCCGCATGAAGAGGCGGAAGTGCTCGACCCGACGTTGATGCTGGTGCCGCTCGCCGCCTTCGACGCCCGCGGCCACCGTATCGGCTACGGCGCCGGCTATTACGACCGCGCGATCGCCAAACTGGCCGAAAAGGGCATTGCGCCCAGGCTGATCGGCATCGCCTTCGACTGCCAGGAAGTCGGGCGGGTGCCGGAAGAGAACCATGACGTCATCATTCCGGAAATACTGACCGAGAGCGGGTTGCGCCGGTTCACGCCGGAATTGTAGAAATGCGTTTGAAAAACGCATGATCTTTTGCGGAGAGTCATGCAGCTTTTGCTTGGCGGACTTTCGACATAGGATCGTATGAGACTTCTCTTTCTCGGCGACATGGTTGGCAAAACAGGGCGCACGGCGGTGTGGGAACAGCTGCCGGGGCTGATTTCCGACTTCAGGCTCGATTTCGTCATCGTCAATGGCGAGAACGCCGCCGGTGGCTTCGGCATCACCGAAGAGATCTTTCGCGAGACGCTCGCGGCGGGCGCGGATGTGGTCACCACCGGCAACCATGTCTGGGACCAGCGCGACGCGCTGATCTTCGCGCCGCGCGAGGAGCGTTTCCTGCGGCCCTCCAATTTTCCGAAGGGTACGCCGGGGCGCGGCTCTGGCGTCTACATCGCCCGCAACGGCGCGCGCGTGCTGGTCGCCAACATCATGGGCCGCGTCTTCATGCACCCGGAGCTGGACGATCCGTTCCAGGCCGGCGAGCGGGAGCTTGCCGCCTGCCCGCTCGGCGAGCAGGCCGATGCGGCGATCGTCGATTTCCATGCCGAGGCGACCTCGGAGAAAATGTGCTTCGCGCATTTCGTCGACGGTCGCGCCAGCCTTGTCGTCGGAACGCATACGCACCAGCCGACCGCCGATCATCAGATCCTCAATGGCGGCACCGCCTATATCTCGGATGCCGGCATGTGCGGCGATTACGATTCCTCGCTTGGCATGGACAAGGAAGAGCCGCTCAATCGGTTTCTTTCCAAGGTGCCGAAAGGCCGCTTCGAAGCGGCGACTGGACCGGCGACTCTCTGCGGGGTCGGTGTCGATATTTCCGACCGCACCGGGCTTGCCGAGAAAATCGCGCCGTTTCGTCGCGGGCCTCGGTTGGAAGAAACGGCGCCGTCTTTCTGGTCCTGACATTGATATAGCCAAGGTCAGTACCTAACTGGCCACGAAACCCGCGAAAACTGCTCTAGATCGTAGAGGGGACGACCTTCATGCAGCTCATCGAGTTCTTGGCGCCGCATTTTCACTTTGTTTCCGACCCGACCGCTTGGGTCGCGCTTTTGACGCTGGTGGTGCTCGAGATCGTGCTCGGCATCGACAATCTGATCTTCATCTCGATCCTGACCAACAAGCTGCCGGAAGCGCAGCGCGCCCGCGCCCGCCGGCTGGGCATCTCGGCGGCGCTGGTGATGCGCCTCATCCTGCTCGCCACGATCTCGATCATAGTGCAGCTGACGACGCCGGTGTTCACCGCCTTCGGCCACGGCTTTTCCTGGCGAGACCTGATCCTGATCGCCGGCGGCCTGTTCCTGGTCTGGAAGGCGACCAAGGAAATCCATCACACGGTCGACCCGCAGGATCACCAGGACACGATGGTGGGTACTTTGCAGATGAGCCTTGCCGGCGCCATCTTTCAGATCCTGCTGCTCGACCTCGTCTTCTCGATCGATTCCATCATCACCGCCGTCGGCATGACCGACGAGATCGCCATCATGTATATCGCGGTGATCGTGGCGGTGAGCGTGATGATGCTGGCGGCGACGCCGCTGGCCAATTTCATCGCCAGGAACCCCTCAATCGTCATGCTGGCGCTGGGCTTCCTGTTGATGATCGGCATGACGCTGATCGCCGACGGCATGGGCTATCACGTGCCGAAGGGCTACATCTACGCCGCGATGGGCTTCTCGGCGCTGGTCGAGGGCCTCAACATGCTGGCGCGGAATCGCAAGAAGCAGGGGTCGGGCGGCGGCCATTGATGATCGCAACGTGGCCGGCAGCGTGGGCTGTCGCTCCCGGCGCAGGATCATTTGGTTTCCGATGTCGGCAGTTCACCGCGCATTTCGCTGGGGTAGAACCCTTCGCGCAGGTTGATGCCATACTCGACGTAAGCCTTCATGCAAGACAGCATCTGCGACCAGCCCTCGCAATTGCCGTAGGATGATTTGCGGCCGGCCTCGTCCTCGCGCCATCCGCTTTCGGCAATGGTGACGAAGGTGCCGCCGTCATCCAGGGCTTCGAAGCTCATTTCGACCGTGGTCTTGTAAGCTGGCACTACGCCGGGGCCGCTGCCATCCCAGCGCAGCACGATGCGCTTGTTGGGAACCACTTCGTCGACCTCGACGGGCACGGTCTTCCACCATGTGACCGTAGTGCCGGCGGCCAGCGGCGCCGAGGCGCCACCAAGCGTCGTAAAATAACCGCTGAGTTTCGTCGGGTTGACGACGGCGTCGAAGACCTCGGCGACCGGTTTGCCGATGCGCCCGGAAACCCTGAATCCAAGGGACATATCCACAGTTCCTTCCTTGCTGCCTAAAACGATATGTTATAGAAATATAACATGTCAAGCCAAACTGCGGACGACCATGTTTTCAAGGCCTTGGCGCATCCGCGCCGTCGCGAATTGCTGGATCGTCTGAAGGATCGGCCGCAGACCACCGGCATGCTGTGCGAGGCTTTCCCGGACATGGACCGTTGCACGGTGATGATGCATCTGAAAGTGCTGGAGGAGGCCGATCTGGTGGTGGCGAAGCGCGAGGGGCGCGAGCGCTGGAACCATCTCAACGCGCTGCCGATCAAGCAGATCCACGACCGATGGATCAGCCAGTATGCCGGCCACGCGATCAGCATTCTCGACAAGCTCAGGTCAGACCTCGAGGGGTGAGTTTGTGCGGCGAAGCCGGCGCCTCAGCCCAGCCATAACGGTCCGTCTGGACGAATTGAGCCGATTTATCTATAAGCCGGCCATTCCGACAGAGAGCGCCGTGTGCCTTCGCAGACATGCTTGGAGCGTTCTGAAAATTTGAATTCGAGCATTTTGCGGATGGCGAGGTGATCTCATTTCGCTCCGCAATGCTCTAGCCGAACACGACAGGGGTGCCATGGCTGGCCATTCGCAGTTTAAGAACATCATGCACCGCAAGGGCCGCCAGGACGCGGTGCGGTCGAAAATGTTTTCCAAGCTGGCGCGCGAAATCACTGTCGCCGCCAAGACCGGCACGCCGGACCCGGCGATGAATCCGCGCCTGCGCCTTGCGGTGCAAAACGCCAAGGCCGTGTCGATGCCGAAGGACAACATCCAGCGCGCCATCAACAAGGCGTCCGCGGGCGACGGCGAGAACTACGAGGCCGTGCGCTACGAAGGCTACGGCCCGGGCGGCGTGGCGCTGATCGTCGAGGCGCTGACCGACAACCGCAACCGCTCCGCCTCCAATGTGCGCGCCGCCTTCACCAAGGCCGGCGGAGCGCTCGGCGAAACCGGCTCGGTGTCCTTCATGTGGAACCGTGTCGGCGAGATCTATTACCCGGCCTCGGCCGGCAGCGCCGACAAGGTGATGGAAGCCGCGATCGAGGCCGGCGCCGACGATGTCGAGTCCGATGAGGAAGGTCACACCATCTATTGCAGCTTCGAAAATCTCGGTGAAGTGTCGAAGTCGCTCGAAGCCGCGCTTGGCGAGGCGGAATCGGTGAAGCCGATCTGGCGGCCGCAGAACAACGTCCCGGTCGACGAAGAGCGGGCGCAGTCGCTGATGAAGCTGGTCGCTACCCTCGAGGACGACGACGACGTGCAGAGCGTGTACGCCAATTTCGAGGTCGACGAGGAGACGATGGCCAAGCTCAGCGCGGCCTGACCGGCGACGCGATCCGATATGAGCGAGAAGCCGCTGCCCCTCATCCGCATCACCTACTGCACGCAATGCCAGTGGCTGCTGCGTGCCGGCTGGATGGCGCAGGAGCTGCTTTCCACCTTCGGCACCGATCTCGGCGAGGTGGTGCTGGTGCCGGGCACCGGCGGCATCTTCACCATTTCCTGCAACGATCAGCTGATTTGGGACCGTAAGCGCGACGGCGGCTTTCCGGATGCGGCGAAGCTGAAGCAGCTGGTCCGCGACGTCATCGATCCGGATCGGGATCTCGGCCATGCTGACCGCAAAACCCACAAGAAGGCCGACCCCGCCTGAGGCGAGGTCTTTTGCATTCGCCTGCTGCTTACCCTCAAATCAGCGTCATGATGAAGCAGGCCATCGCCATGATGGCGGTGACGGTGCGGACGTGGTTCCACATCACCCATTGGCTCAGATGGTTTGCCCACACGGCGGCGCCGTTGGCGCTGACAGGATCGACGGCGGCTAAAGCATCGTTGAGCGGCACGTTGAAGACCATGGTCACGATGGGGTTGCCGACGAAATAGATCACGGCACCGGCAAGCAGCCAGTATGAGCCGGACTGGCTCCAGCTGAAGAACACGGCGGCTATCAACACCAGGCAGATGAGGCCGGTGCCGAAGAGCGCCGTCATGAAGGTCGGCGTGATCACCGTGACGTTGATCGAATTCATCGCCGCGATGCCGCTCGGGACCGGCAGACGGGCAAGTGCTGCCATGACGAAATTGGAAAAAGCGAAGAACACGCCGCCGACGACGCCGGAGCCGACCGCGGCGATGAAGGTGAGGGTGGGAAGAAGTTTCATCATCTCAGTTGCTCCAGAGGCCAAGTTTCGTTCGAAATATGAGTAATCCTCACATTGCAAAACGTGATAAATCCTCGTATTTTGCGAGTCAAGCCGGTTTCGGAAAATCGTCCGGAGAGAGCCATGGATGAGAGAACTGCCGCCAAGCTGGACCAGGCCGCTATCGCTTCACCTCGGCGAGCGCCAACGCAGCAGCGCAGCCGGGAGCGGGTCGAGCGCATGCTTGCCGCCGCCTCGGCGCTGATTGCCGAGCAGGGCAGCGATGCGATGCGCATGGGCGAGGTTGCGGAACGGGCAGGGGTGTCGATCGGCTCGCTCTATCAGTTCTTTCCGGACAAGCGGGCGATCGTCTGGGCGCTGGCCGAGCGCTACACGGCGGAAAGCCAGGCCTGCATTTCGGCGGCGCTGAAGGACGTCGGTGACGCAGATGGTTTCAAGAGCGCGTTCTCGGAACTGGTCGACATCTACTACCAGCTGTTCTTGGCCGAGCCGGTGATACGCGACGTCTGGTCCGGCACGCAGGCCGACAAGGCGCTACGCGACCTCGAGCTCGCCGACAGCCGCGCCAATGCCCAATTTTTGGTCGCGGTGCTGAAGCGGCTGAGGCCCGATGCCGATCCGGTCGAGTTGGAGACGACGGCATTCCTCGTCTGGCAGATGGGCGAGGCGGCCGTGCGACTGGCGATCTCGGTCGACCGGGAGGAGGGCGACAGGCTGGTTGAGGTCTACAAGCGCATGGCGCTGAGGGAGTTGGTGGGCGGGTAGGAAGCCCACCCTCCCCCTTGTGGGGAGTGTCACTGCGCAGCTGCGGGGAGGGGGCGGGGCAAGTCCCCCACCCGGACCTTCGGTCCTACCGCCCCACAAGGGGGAGGTAGGGGAAGGCGCAGCCAACAAAAAACCCGCCTCGAAGGCGGGTTTTCAAAATCTGCTGGTGTATCCGGCTTAGAGGCCGAAACCCTCGAAACGCTTCTTGAACTTCGACAGGCGGCCGCCGCGGTCGAGCAGGGTCTGCTGGCCGCCGGTCCAGGCCGGGTGCGTGGTCGGGTCGATGTCGAGGTTCATCGTGTCGCCTTCCTTGCCCCAGGTCGAGCGGGTCAGATATTCGGTGCCGTCGGTCATGACGACCTTGATGGTGTGGTAGTCGGGATGGATATCGGCCTTCATTGTCTTATGTCCTGGCTTGCCGGCGCCGGTGACGGGCCAAAGGCCTGCGTCGATGCGCCCCTTTTTAAAACTCGAAGCCGCAGCTAATGAAAAGCCACGGCTTCTAAAACGGTCGGCGAGCCTATACATCAGCCGGAATTGAATCACAAGGCCGCGGCGAGCGCATATTGAAGCGCGGTATTGACCAGCGGCCAGAGGAAATGCTCATGGCGGATATCGGTGCCAGTGGAGACCAGCGCAGGCGCTCGGTCCGGCCGCTGAGAAACCTTTTCCCCTATATCACGCGCTACCGGAAACTGGCGGTCGGCTCCATCATCTCGCTGATCGTGGCGGCGATGACCACGCTCGCCTTGCCGATGGCCGTGCGGCGCATGATCGACCATGGCTTCCAGGCATCGGGCTCCACCTTGATCGCCGAATATTTCGCGGCCCTGGTGGCGATGGCGGCGCTGCTCGCCGCGGCTTCGGCCAGCCGCTATTATTTCGTCATCACGCTTGGCGAGCGGGTCGTGGCCGACATCCGCCGCGACGTTTTCTCCCATGTCACGACGCTGTCGTCCGCCTTTTTCGATCGCGCGCATTCGGGTGAGATCGTATCGCGGCTGGCCGCCGACACCACGCAGGTGAAGTCGGCCGTCGGCGCCACCGCATCCGTCGCGCTACGCAACCTCATCCTCGGCCTCGGCGCGGTGGCGATGATGGTCGTCACCAGCCCAAAGCTTTCCGGACTGGTGATCGCGGCCATTCCGGTGATCGTGCTGCCGCTGGTCGCCTTCGGCCGTTCGGTGCGCCGCAAGTCCCGGCTAGCGCAGGATACGCTTGCCGAAGCCACCGCCTATGCCAGCGAGCAGATCAGCGCCGTTCGCACGCTGCAGGCCTTCACCAACGAGAAGCTGGTTACCGGCCGTTTTGCGGACGCCGTCGACGCCGCCTTCGAAGCAGCACGGGCCTCGGTGTTCGCGCGCTCGTTCCTGACCTTCTTCGCCATCTTCATGATTTTTTCCTCGGTTGTGGCGGTGCTGTGGTTCGGCTCGCGCGACGTGCTTGCCGGCACGCTATCGCCCGGCACGCTCAGCCAGTTCCTGCTTTATTCGGTGTTCGCCGCCGGCGCGCTCGGCGCGCTGTCGGAGGTCTGGAGCGAACTGTCGCAGGCCGCCGGCGCCGCCGAGCGGCTGACGGAGATCCTGGCCGAGACGCCAACGATCCAGCGGCCGGTCGATCCTGTTGCCTTGCCGGCCACCGCCAAGGGCGCGATCAGCTTCGACGACGTCTCCTTTTCCTATCCGGCACGGCCGGACCGCGCCGCCGTGCACGGCCTGAGCTTCCAGGTGAAGCCCGGCGAGACGGTGGCGATCGTCGGGCCTTCGGGCGCCGGCAAAAGCACCGTCTTCTCGCTGATCCTGCGCTTCTACGATCCCGAGAGCGGCTGCGTCGCCATCGACGGCATCGATTTGCGCAAGGCTGATCCGGCCGCCATCCGCCAGCGCATCGCGATCGTGCCGCAAGACGTCACCGTCTTCGCGGCAAGCGTCCGCGACAATATCGGCTTCGGCCGGCAGGGCGCCAGCGACGCCGAGATCGAGGCCGCGGCCAGTGCGGCCCTGGCCAACGAATTCATCGTCAGGCTGGGCAACGGCTATGACAGCCAGGTCGGCGAGCGCGGCGTGACGCTGTCGGGCGGCCAGCGCCAGCGCATTGCGATTGCCCGCGCCATCCTGCGCGACGCGCCGATCCTGCTGCTCGACGAAGCGACCTCGGCGCTCGACGCCGAAAGCGAAACCCTGGTGCAACGGGCGCTGGAGCGGCTGATGCGCGGCCGCACGACCATCGTCATCGCGCACCGTCTGGCGACGGTGCTCAAGGCCGACCGCATCCTCGTGATGGAAGGCGGGCGCATCGTCGAGGAAGGCACGCATCAGAGCCTTGTCGCCAAGGGCGGCACCTATGCGCGCCTCGCCAAGCTGCAGTTCGAGGCTGGCGCCGGCGCCTTCAAAGGCGCGGCGGAGTAGCCGCACCCGGCTGGTTTCGAACCGTCTCGCGTCAGCCGCCGTAGCGCTTGCGCAGATGCTCCGTGAAGTAAGCGGCGTTCAGCTTCTCGCCGGTGGCGCGCTCGAGCAGGTCCGGCGTCGACCAGCGCGAGCCCTGCGACCAGATTTTTGCGCGACGCCACTCGTTGATGGCGCTGAAATCGCCCTTGGCGAGGTCCTCGTCGGCCGACGGATGCTCCTTGGTCAGCGCCGCCCATTGCTGCGCCGCCATCATGGCGCCTAGCGTGTAGGAGGGGAAATAGCCGAAGGCGGCGCCCGGCCAATGCACATCCTGCATCGGGCCGTCTGCCGGATTGTCGATGGTCGAAAGCCCGAGATAGTCGCGCATCTTGGCGTCCCATGCTTCCGGCAGGTCGGCGACCTCCAGCCGGCCGGACACGAGCTCCTGCTCGAGCTCGTAGCGCAGGATGACATGCAGCGGATAGGTGACCTCATCGGCGTCGACGCGGATCAGGCCGCGCTCGACGTGGTGGACATGCGGCAGGATGTCGTCGAGCGCCCAGGCTTCGCCGAGATGTCTTTCGACCACCGGCAGCGCCCAGCGCCAGAAAGCCGGGTTGCGGCCGATCTGCTTCTCGACGAACAGGCTCTGGCTCTCATGCACAGCCATGCCGCGCGCCTTGCCGAGCGGCCAGTGCGACCAGGCCTTCGGCAGGTTCTGCTCGTAGAGCGCATGACCGGTCTCGTGCAGCACGCCCATCAGCGCCGACAGGAAATCGGAGGTCTTGTAGCGGGTGGTGATGCGCACGTCGGTCGGCACGCCGCCGCAGAAGGGATGATGCGACACCGACAGCGAACCATGGGTGAGATCGAAGCCGACCGCCGCCATCATGGCAAGGCCGAGTTCGCGCTGTTTCTCGACGGCGTAGCTGCCGGAGAGCGGCTTCAGCGGATGCTTCGCCAGGCGTGCATCCTGCACGACCAGCGCATGCGGCAGGAAATCCTTGAGAAAGGTCTTCAGCTCGGCAAACACCGGCGTGATGTCCGCAGCGCGGTTGCCGGGATCATACTGTTCCATCAGCGCGTCATAGGGGGCGAGGCCGAGCGCGTCGGCACGCAGCGCAGCTTCCTCGCGCACCAGCGCCACAACGCCTTCCAGCGCCGGCAGGAAGCCCGCCCAGTCGTTCCTGGCGCGCAAACTCCGCCAAAGCTGCTCGGAACGCATGCGCGCCACCGTCTGGCGCTCGACGAATTCGGCCGGCAGGCAGGTGAGATTGGTATATTGCCGGCGCAGTTCCCTGACAGCCGCCTGCTGCTCTTCGCTCAGGCGCTCGGCCTCAGCGGCTGAAATCCAGTCGCCGATCTCCGGCGCGGTCGCCTGGCGATGCAGCATGCCGGCAAGCGAGGACATCGCCTCGGCGCGCTTTTCGCCGCCGCCGACCGCCATATGTGTCGCCTCATCGGCGCCGAGAATGGCCAAAGCGTGCTCGAGTGCTTCGAGCTTATGACCGAGTTCGTCGAGTTTCTGGAAGGACATGGATATACCCGGCTGTGAGTTGCCTGGCGCGAAAAGATACCATGGCGCCGGGCTTGGCAACCCTGACCGGCTGGATAAGCGTCAACCGGTCTTGCCTAAGGGCGGCGGCGCGTGATCAATGCCGGGAGCAAACTGCTGGAGGGGACAGTGATCGGCAATATCCTGGTCGGGCTGGTGGCGCTGATCCACTTCTATATCGTCTATCTTGAGATGGTCTTGTGGGATACGCCGCGCGCCCGCAAGGCGTTCGGACTGACGCCGGAATTCGCCAGCGCCTCGAAGGTGCTCGCCGCCAATCAGGGCCTCTATAACGGCTTCCTCGCCGCCGGGCTGTTCTGGGGGCTCTACCTCGGCGCCGCAGGCTTTCAGGTCAAAATGTTCTTCCTGCTCTGCGTCGCGATAGCCGGCCTCTACGGCGCGGCGACCGTTGGCCGCAAGATCCTCTTCATTCAGACGGTGCCAGCGGTGCTCGCCATCGTCGCGCTTTGGCTCGCCCTGTAGTCAAAACAGACGAAAAAGGACGCCCTCGGGGGGCAGCTCCCGCGGGCGCCAAGTGGTCCCTTTCGTTTCCTCCGGAAGACGTCAGCCGTTCGGATAGTTTCCGCCATCGGAACCATCGCCTATCATGGTGCCGCTGCCGGTATCGTTCATCAGCCTCTGGTCGACATTGTCGAGCTTGCGCAGCAGGTCATGATATTGCACCGACGGTATCCTGCCATGGTCCGAGGCCGCGACATGCTCGGCGGCCTGGCTGATGCGCGCGGCGCGCATGTGCAGTTGCTGCGCTTCCGAGGCCGAGATGCTGTTCGCTTCTCGGGCCTGGGCGATGCCTTGTTCCACACCCTGGATCTGATCGATCAGACCGGTCACGCGCGGGCCCGTGAAATCGGTTGAAGCGGTCGCGTCGAGAACCCCCTTGTGGTGCCCGGCCGCATAGGCGCCGGCGAATGGGGCCGCGATCAGTGCGGCACCAGAGTTACAGTCTTGAGAGATGTTGAAGCGCGCATGGCGGCGCATCCTCCTGCCAAGGAAGGAAGCGGTCGCGCCGCCAGCCTTCCGACTTCCCGGGCCGTCCAGTTCCGTCGCGTCGCGATGGGAGGCATCGCCGGCGGTCCTCGGCCCTGCGCGGCAAATTAGGTGCGTCGATCTGCAATGCGTAATTAAAAAAAAATAATATTTTCAGGTCTTGCCGCCGGAACTTGTCGCTCTAAGTATTCAGCGGAAAAACAACTTCCCGTGACTTTTCGTGACAATAGTTCACCGTTCGGTGAGCTTCAGTTCAATGCGGCGGTTCTTGCTGCGCGCCTCGTCGGTGTCGGCCGGGTCGAGCGGCTGGAATTCGCCGAAACCGGCGGCGACCAGCCGGTTGGGCGGCACGCCGTTCTCGATGAGGAACTTCACCACCGAGGTGGCGCGCGCGGTCGACAGCTCCCAGTTGTCGCGATAACGGCCGGTGCCGGACAGCGGCTTGTTGTCGGTGTGGCCGTCGACGCGCAACACCCAGCTGATTTCCGGCGGGATTTCCTTCTGCAATTCGATGATGGCGTCGGCGAGCTTCTTCATCTCGACCTTGCCGGCATCGTTGATCTCATCGGAGCCGGTCGGGAACAGCACCTCCGACTGGAAAACGAAGCGGTCGCCGACGATACGGATGTTCTCGCGATCGGCCAGGATCTCGCGCAGGCGGCCGAAGAAGTCGGAACGGTAGCGGTTGAGCTCCTGCACGCGCTGCGCCAGCGCCACGTTCAGGCGGCGGCCGAGATCGGCGATCTTGGTGTTGGAGTCGCGGTCGCGCTGCTCGGAGACGTTGAGCGCGTCTTCCAGCGCGCCGATCTGCTTGCGAAGCGCTGCGATCTGCTGGTTGAGGATCTCGACCTGGCTCAGCGCCTGCTGGCTGATCTGGCGCTGGTTGCTGAGCTCTCCCGAGAGCTCGTCCGCCCGCTTGTTGGCTGCGTCGCCGGCGCCGGCGCCCTGCGCCAGCAGCTGTTCGAGGCGGTTCTTTTCGGCCTGCGCCGCCGACAGCGACGCCTGCAGGTTAGCGAGCGAATCCTCCTTGTCCTGGCTGTTCGTGCGCTCCAGCGCAAGCAACTGGGTCAGCTCGTTGATCTGCGAGTTGAGGCGGTTCAGCACCGCGTCCTTGCCGGAAATCTCTCGGCTGAGCAGGAACTGCGCCAGCACGAAGACTGTGAGCAGGAACATGATGGCGAGCAGCAGCGTCGACAGCGCGTCGACGAAGCCCGGCCAATAGTCGATGCGGCGGTCGGCGCGCCGTCTTGCCAGCGCCACGTCAGTGGACCCCTTGCTTCTTCAGCGCGTCGGCGATCTTTTCCAGCGTGTTGCGCATGGCCTTCTGCTCATCGGACTGGGCCTCGACCCAGTCTCGCATGATCTGCTGCTCCGAGCGCATGTTCTTCACCAGCCCCGAAATGCCGTCGGCGAGGTTGGCCATGGCGGTGGCGACACGCGGATTGGAGCCGCCGCCATTCTCCTGCAGGCTGCGCAGCCGTTCCGACAGCAGCCGGATGTCCTCGGAGGATTCGGTCTTGGCCGCGTCGGAGACGACGATGTCCGACGACAGGTCGGTGACCGACGACAGCCAGTTCTCGAGCTCGGTGTAGAAGCGGGTCTGGGCGCGGCCGGCCTGCAAGTCGAGGAAGCCGAGCACGAGCGAGCCGGAAAGGCCGAACAGCGAGGACGAAAACGCGGTGCCCATGCCGGCGAGCGGCGCCGACAGGCCCTGCTTCAGCGCATCCAAGACAGCCGCGGCATCGCCGGTGCCGGGGTCCAGCGCCTCGATCGTCTCGCGGATCGA
Organism: Mesorhizobium sp. WSM4976; assembly: GCF_029625685.1. Taxonomy (NCBI): domain Bacteria; kingdom Pseudomonadati; phylum Pseudomonadota; class Alphaproteobacteria; order Hyphomicrobiales; family Phyllobacteriaceae; genus Mesorhizobium; species Mesorhizobium sp. WSM4976. The sequence continues at coordinate 128,289 of NZ_JARTVT010000011.1, read as the reverse complement.
GGCGATGGTGTTGAGCAGGCCCCAGAAGGTGCCGAGCAGGCCAAGGAACACCAGCAGGCCGACCAGATAGCGCGAGGTGTCCCGGCTCTCGTCGAGGCGGGTGGCGATGGAATCGAGCATCGTGCGCATCGATGAGGTCGAGAAGGCGATCGTCGACGAGCGGCCGATCATCGCCTTCATCGGCGCCAGAAGCACCGGCTCGGTGGTCTCGGAGCCGGCGCGGAAGGAATTGACCCAGCGCACCTCGCGGAACAGCCGCCCGACCTGGACGAAGGCAAGCAGGATGCCTACCGCCAACACGCCGACGATCAACCCGTTGAGGCCCGGATTGCTCGAGAAGGCGGTCGAGATCTGGCGGGTGAGGATGGCTGCGATGAAGGCAACGATGATCAGGAAGATCACCATGGTGAGCAGGAAGACCTGCGGGCTCGACAGCTTATGCGGATCGTAGACCAGGACATCCGAGCGCCTGCCGAAGGATCTGAGAAAAGCCATCCGTGCCCCGTTTCCGATGCCACCGCCGCAGAATTGCCGCGACTCTAAACGGAATTGTGACCAAATTGAATGGTGCTTGGCAATATGGCCGGCGCCTGCCTATTTTGGCGCGAATTCCGGACGCAAGGCCATGGCGAAGGCGCGGCGGATCTGACTGCTTCACGCTCTCGCTGAAATTGCGCTCAGCTTTCAGAACCGGTTGATGACCAGGCAGTCGACCATGGCGGCCAGATGCAGTCCGGCGCCGGTGACGACGAAGCCGTGCCAGACGGCGTTGTGAAAGCGCAGGCCCTTCCAGGCGAAGAAGATGACGCCGCAGGAATAGACGATGCCGCCGGCCACGAGTAGCGCCACGGAGGTCGTCGGCAGCGCCTGGACCAGCGGTCCGGCCAGCACCACGCCGCTCCAGCCGATGGCCAGGTAGAAGACGATGGCCAGCCGATCGTACCGGCCGGGCAGGAACATCTTGATGGCGATGCCGGCCAGTGCGGCGCCCCACACGACGACGATCATGGGCAGCGCCAGCGGCGTGTTGTTGAGCTGGGCGAGGAAGGGCGTGTAGGTGGCGGCGATCAGGAGATAGATCGCGGCATGGTCGAAGCGACGCAGGATCCATTTCGCCGGCCAGGACACCGGCCACAGATTATAGGCCAGCGAAACCGAGAGCACGGTGAGCAGCGACACCACATAGAACACCGCGGCCACATATTCGCCCGGGCCGGAATGGAAGGCGGCCAAAGCCAGGAAAGCCGAGCCCGCAGCGATCGCCAGCACGATGCCCACCGCGTGAACGATGCCGTCGGCGATCATCTCGGCGCGCGAATAGTGCCAGCGCCCCACAAAGGGGATCTCAAGCCTCGTATCTGCGCGCGCGTCGTTCATGAATGATCCTGCATTGCCTAATCTGGGCGCTCGCGGACCACTATTTCAAGCTTCGGTTGCGGTTTTGCGACTAAAGGCGCGCGTCCTTTCGACGCGTAAAGGACGGCCTTGAAGCACGTCGCGCTGAGCCGGATCCAGGCGACACGCTTCAAGTCTTTGCCGCTGCACACTTCTGGGCCACATGCATTGGTCAGCGAGGAGCCAATGGCTTCTTCACGGTCTTGAGCAGCGCGCGCTGGATGATCTCGTTGCCGGCGACGACCTCGCCATTGTCCAGCATACCTTGCGCGCCATCCATGTCGGAGACGAAGCCGCCGGCTTCGCGCACCAGAAGGATGCCGGCGGCGATGTCCCAGGACGACAGACCGGTTTCCCAGAAACCGTCCATGCGTCCGGCTGCGACATAGGCGAGATCGAGCGCCGCGGAGCCGAGGCGGCGAACGCCGGAGACCTCCGCCATGACATTGCGCAGCTCGATCAGGAAATTGCCGTGCTGGCCGCGGCCGAGATGCGGCACGCCGCAGCCGATGACCGCGTCGGTCAGCTTGGAGCGCCCGGCAACGCGCAGCCGACGGTCGTTCATGAAGGCGCCGCCGCCGCGCTCGGCCGTGTAGAGCTCGTCCATCGCCGGATTGTAGACGACGCCGGCGACGATCTGGCCCTGGCGCTCAAGCGCGATCGACACCGAGAAGAGCGGAATGCCGTGCAGGAAATTGGTGGTGCCGTCGAGCGGGTCGACGATCCAGCGATGCTGGGCGTCCTCGCCCTCAACGGCGCCACGCTCCTCCATCTGAAAGGCGTAGCCCGGCCGCGCCTTCGAAAGCTCGGCGAAGACGATCTCTTCGGCCTTGCGGTCGGCCTGGCTGACATAGTCGCCCGGTCCCTTCATCGAGACCTGCAGGTTCTGCACCTCGCCGAAGTCGCGCGACAGCGAGCGGCCGGCCTTCATCGCGGCCTGGACCATGACGTTGAGGATAGCGGAACGCGCCATTGTTTCTTCCTGCTTTCGGCCGGTTAATCTGCGCGGCGCATATAGGTGATTTCGTTGGTATCGACGATGATGCGCTCGCCGGCCGAGATGAAGGGCGGCACCAGCACGCGGATGCCGTTTTCCAGCACGGCCGGCTTGTAAGAGGAAGCAGCCGTTTGGCCGCGCACCACCGGATCGGCCTCGGTGACGGTCAGCGTCACCTGGTCGGGCAGCGAGATGCCGATCGGCCGCTCTTCATAGAGCTGCACCGTCACCATCATGCCGTCCTGCAGGAAGGCGGCGCGTTCGCCGACGAAGTCCTTGGCCAGTTCTAGCTGCTCGTAGCTTTCGGTGTCCATGAACACCAGCGCGTCGCCTTGTTCGTAGAGGAACGAGAAATCCTTAAGATCGAGCCGGATCTGCTCGACGGTCTCGGCCGAGCGGAAGCGCTCGTTGAGCTTGGTGCCGTTGATCAGGTTCTTCAGCTCGACCTGGTTGTAGGCGCCGCCCTTGCCAGGCTTGACGGTGTTGGTCTTGACCGCCACCCAAAGCCCGCCATCGTGCTCGATGACGTAGCCGGGACGGATTTCGCTGCCACTGATCTTGGCCATGATGAACTGATCCGAGTGAGATTTTTCACGCGCGGGTCGCGCTTTGGCGCCTCCAAGACCACAAATCGCGCATAGTGGCAAGGGAGAGGACCCAAGGCGGGCCGGACATGCCGTCCAGGCTCCGCGCCTCAAGGCAGGCGATTTGCCTTTTGCAACGCCTGCTTGGTCTGGGCGTCATCGAGGCCTTGCAGGAAGTCGTCCATCTGTGGATCGATCAGGCCGGCGCGGCGGGCGACGATATACCAGGCGCCGGCGAGGATCAGGTCGGGGTCCGTGCCGATGCCGCCCATATAGAGCTTGGCGAGGCGGTTCTGGGCGGCGACATTGCCGCCTTGCGCCGCCCGCTTCATCCAGGCAAAGCCAGATTTCAGGTCGCGCTCGCCGCCGCGTCCGTCGATCATCCAGGTGGCGAGGTCGATCTGCGCGGTGTCGTAGTTCTGCCTTGCTGCCTGCGCCAGCAGCATGCGTGCCTGGGCATCGTCATGCGGCTTGCCGCCGGCACCGTTGGCGTAGAGCTGCGCCATCGCGTATTGGGCATCGGCAAGGCCGGTCGCGGCCGCGCGTTCGTAGTAGACGGCGGCCTTCACAAGTCCGGCATCGCCGGGATCCTCCTGGACAAGCAACTGCGCGAAGTTGAATTGCGCAAGCCGGTTGCCGGCCTCAGCCGAGGCCTGCATCAGCGCGAAAGCGCCCTTTTCGTCCTTCTTCACGTAACGGCCATCGAGCAGCATCAGCGCATATTGGAACTGCGCCTCCGGCACGCCCTGCTCGGCTGCCAGCCCATACCATTTTGCGGCCTCGGCGGGATTGAGCGGCACGCCCAGCCCGCGCGACAGGATTTCGGCCACCAGCGTCTCGGCCGCCGGATCGCCGTTCTTGGCGCGCTCCATGGCAAGATTGTAGGCGGTCTTGTAGAGGCCGCGCTGGAAGGCGCCATAGGCGGCGTCCGGCTGCTTGGCGCCGAAACGGTCGGGATTGACGGTGTCGGCCGATGGCGGCGTCATGGTAGCCGGCTGCGGCAAGGTGTTCTGGATCGGCTTGTCGATATGTGGATCGCCCCCGAACCGGCTCGCATCCGGCGCGGTGCCCGGCGTGGCTGTATCCGGTTTGCCCTTGTCCGGCGCACTCGTCTCCGGGCGGGGCTGGGGCAAAGGCACGGTCTCGGTCGCGCTCGCCGCTCCGCTCAGCCAGCAAGCCGGAACCAGCAAGCCGGCCAGGACGGCCACCGGAAGCACACGCAAGCGCATGTCAGTCCTCGAAACGCGGCGCGGTTGCATCGAGCAGCGCGTTGGCGGCTGCGATCGCCGCCGCGGGATCGCGGCCATCAGCGAAGACGGCGCTCGACAGCGCGACGAACTCGGCTCCGGTGGCGGCCACCGTCTCGACGGAAGCAAGCTCGGAGCCGCCCATGACGATGCAGGGGATCGAGATCATCTCCGCCCACCATTCGCCGAGGGCGAGGTTGCGGTGATGCGGCTCCGGCTTGTTGTCATAGCCGAAGCGGCCGAAGAACATATAGTCGGGCCGCTCCTCGCCGAGTTCCAGCGCCTCGTCGCGGGTTTTGGCGCCGCCGGCGCCGACCATCATCTTGCCGGCAAGGCGCTCGATTGTCTCGGCGAGCTCCCGTGGCTTTGTCTCGACATGGATGCCGTCCGCCTGGACACGCCCGGCGATGCGGCTGTCACCGGCGATGATCACGGCGATGCCGGCAGCTTGAGCGATCGGCACGATCCGTTCGGCGAAGGCCTGGAAAGAAGCGTCGTCCATGCCATTGTCGGGCAGGATAAGCGAGGCGATGTCGCCGCCCTCGAAGGCCGCGCAGATATGCTCCACCGGTACAAGCGGCGGCGCGATCAGCACGATGCGGCAGCGATTGGGCGGGGTTAAATCGTTCATTGGCCTTAGATCCCGGTTTCGCCTATGCCGGGCGAAGATGGTTGCATTGCGGCATAGAGCAAAGGGAGCGGCTTGAACAGTCGGCCGTGGGACCGCGGCCAAAATGCTTAATCAGCGCTGCGGCTCGCGTCGCCCTTTCGGGTTCGCGGATGGCGTTGGAAGCCAAGGGGAGGTCCGCTAGATATGCCGGCAAAGCAGGAACAGGTACATGGCGCAAAATATCTACGACCGTCCGGAATTCTTCGAAGGCTATAGCCGGCTGGGCCGTTCGGTCGAGGGCCTGGACGGCGCGCCCGAATGGCCAGCGCTACGCGCCATGCTGCCCAATGTCGAAGGCTTGAGCATCGTCGATCTCGGCTGCGGCTTCGGCTGGTTCTGCCGCTGGGCGCGCTCGCATGGCGCGAGCGAAGTCCTCGGCCTGGACCTGTCGGAAAAGATGCTTGAGCGAGCGCGAGCCGCCGGCTCCGATAACGCCATCACCTATCAGCGCGCCGATCTCGATAAGCTCAGCCTGCCGAACGGGCGTTTCGATCTCGCCTACAGCTCGCTTGCCTTGCATTATGTCGGCGATGCCGCGCGCCTGTTCGCGACCGTCCACCAGGCCCTGGCTCCCAGCGGGGCCTTCGTCTTCTCGACGGAACATCCGATCTATATGGCGCCGAGCAATCCGGGCTGGTCCGTCGATGCGGCGGGCAGGAAGACATGGCCGGTCGATCGGTACCTGGTCGAGGGACCGCGCACCACCGACTGGTTCACCAAGGGCGTGGTCAAACACCACCGGACCATCGGCACGACGCTCAATTTGCTGATCCAGGCCGGGTTCAGCATCGGGCATGTCGAGGAATTCCGCCCGACTGACGAGCAGATCGCCGCCCGGCCGGACCTTGCCGAAGAGCTTGAGCGGCCGATGTTCCTCCTGGTCCAGGCGCGGCGGTGAACGGCCGAAATTGGCCCCTTCTAAAGCTCCAGCTTGTAGCCGATATGGCTGGCCTTGAAGCCAAGGCGCTCATAGAAGCGGTGCGCGTCGAGCCGGCTCTTGTTCGTCGTCAGCTGCACGATCCGGCAGCCGCGCTCGCGGCATTTGTCGATCGCCCATTCCAACAGGCGCTGTCCCAAGCCTTCGCCGCGCCGGCTGGACGCGACGCGTACGGCCTCGATCTGGCCGCGCCACGTGCCGCGCTGCGATAGTCCGGCGAGAAAGGTGATCTGCAGCGTCCCGATAACCTCGTCGCCATCGGTCATCACCGCGAGCAACTGGTTCGGATCGCCGTCTATCGCCGCGAAGGCGTCCAGATAGGGTTGCGCTAGCGGAAGGCTTGCGTCTTCACGGGCTCGACCCAGCGCATCGTCGGCAAGCATCGCGACGATGGCCGCAACGTCCGCTTCGATCGCCCGGCGAATATTGATGGCGTCCATTTCCACACCTCGAGATAGTGGGCCGACCGACTGCGTACCTTGGCGGAGCGGCCGGTCGTCCGTATTGGGCGGCAATAGCGGATGCCCGCATTAATGACTATCCCGGCGGCGCCGTTCTGCGCTATGGCTTGGTTCCCCGCCTTCTCCAATCTTCTCTTGCCGATGTCAGGCCTGCTCAGCGATCCGTGGTTCTATGCCGCCGCCATTCCGGCGGTGATCCTTGTCGGCCTGTCGAAAGGCGGTTTCGGCGGCGCCGTCGGCTTCGTCGGCGTGCCGTTGATGGCGCTAATCATCCCGCCGGTTCAGGCGGCCGCCATCCTGCTGCCGATCCTGTGCCTGATGGACATCGTTTCGGTGTGGACGTGGTGGGGCGTCTATGACCGCAAGATGCTGGTCGACATGATGCCTGGCGCCGTCATCGGCATCGGGCTCGGCTGGCTGACCGCGGCGTTGGTGACCGAGGAGATGGTGCGGCTGATCGTCGGCGCCGTCGCGCTGGTCTTCGTGCTGCGCTGGATCTACCTGCAGTTCCGCCACGGCGCCGATCATGCGGCTGAGCCGAACCGATTTGCCGCCGCCTTCTGGGGCACCGTCGCCGGCTTCACCAGCTTCGTCGCCCATGTCGGCGGTCCGCCTTTCCAGGTCTACGCGCTGCCGATCCGGCTCGATCCGAAAGTGCTGTCGGGAACCGCGGCGATCTTCTTTGCCGCCACCAATGCGCTGAAGCTCATCCCCTATTTCGCGCTCGGCCAGTTCGACACCGCCAACCTCTCGGCCTCGGCGGTGCTGATGCCGCTGGCGCCGCTGTCCACCATCGCCGGCGCCTGGCTGGTGCGCCGCATGCGGCCGGAGATCTTTTATCCGTTCACCTACGCCACCGTCGCGGTGGTCGCCGTCAAGCTGCTGTGGGATAGCATAGTCGGCCTCATGTGAGGCACGTCCATATTCAGGTCAGGCTGGCCTGACCTGAATTTCAACGCGCCCTGGAGACGCGCCTTGATGTCAAGCGGCGCTCGGCACCATCTGGCGGCCGCCGCCGAAGGCGAGCGCGGTGCCCAGCGCAACCACCATCGCCATGCCGGCAAGGATGCCGATGTCGTGCAAAGTGGGCTTCAGCACCATGTCGGCGATGATCACCAGCATCACCGCATAATCGAGGCGCGCCCATTTCATCATGCGCTGGCCGATGGCGAGGACGGCTGGCGTCACACCCTGCTCGGCGATCATGGCGCCCATGCGCTCGCCAGTCGGCTTGAAGACCAGCATGCCGATCGAGAAGGTCGTGGCATAGCCGACGAGGCCGATGACGATCCACAACTCGGCAAAGCCGACCCAGAAGCCGCACATGACGAGACCGAAGATCAGCGTCAGCATCGACATCGGCGCAAAGAACTTGCCGCCGAGTTGTCCGCTGGCGCGCATTGCGTGCAGCTTGTCCTCGACGTTGCCGGCGCGCTCGGCCAGCACGCCGAGCAGGAACAGCACGAAGCCGCCGCCGACCCACAAAATAGCCGAAACGACGTGAAGGAATTTGACGATCGAATACCAGTCCATGGTTTGCTCCCGGATATCCTGCCTGGTTTCAAGCGGCGAGGATTTGCGCGCCGCTTCAGAGGAGCGGCCTTTTGCGTGGCGCGTGTATCGGAACGATGCCGCGGCAGCGGCCAACATGTTACCGGCGGTCAGAATCGGCGCTTGAAAATCCGTTTTCAGACGATCCCGGGCGGCGAAGCTCATGTCCTGTTCCGGCACAGGAAAGCGCGTTCGCTTAAAAAATCGCCGCCTCATTAAGGGTTCGTTAAGCTTTACGAGCGTTTACTATGCACATCCAGTTTTGCTGGATTCTTACCGAGTGGTTGGAGCCACTTTGTTTGACGCCTCCCTGTTAAACTCCTGAGAGCCGCCTTATCCGCGGCTCTTTTTTTGTCCGCACGCGCAGGCCGTCGGCATCCGCCGGCGGATGGCTGGAAGGCCCGGCGTTAACCGTTTGTTAAACATGCGCTTGCCTTCATGGGCGTCGAAGCGCATTTTCAAGCCTCAGTCATTTAAGGGTGCGGCCATGTCGGCAAGGATGCCGAATCGGCTTGCGGCAGTGCAGGGGCGTATCGATGAAAGAGCCTTCGAGGGGCAGCGCGAAAACCATCAAACTGGCGGAGCGCCGGGTTTTCTCCCAATCCTTCAAGCCGCTCTACCAGGAAGGCATGGGGCTGGTCGAGCAGGCCGCCGAATATCTCGATGGCAAGGGCAGGCTCGAGGCCAAGAAATTGTCGCGCACGGCGGCGACGCTCTACGCGGCGGAATCGATGCGGCTGACCACAAGGCTGATGCAGGTCGCCTCCTGGCTTCTGCTGCAGCGTGCGGCGAATTCCGGCGAGATGACGCGGGACCAGGTGGCCTCGGAAAAATCCAAGGTGCGGCTCGATACCGCCTCGGCGCATGACGAGGCGCTCGGCTGGAACGAACTGCCGACGGAATTTCTCGATCTGGTGACGCGCTCGCTGCGCCTGCAGGCGCTGGTGCGGCGCATGGACGAGGAAATCTATGGCGGCGTCATCGCCGAGACGCACGCCCCCAGCCGCCGGGCCAATCCGGTTTCCGACCAGATATCCCTGCTGAACACGGCTTTCGCCCGCGGCTGATCCGCCTGCTTGATCATTCTACTCCGATGAGGACCCGACGCCGTTTTCTGCGCTTCCGGCCTTCGCCGCCAGAAGCATTCGTGTGGCGTGGCAGTTAGACTACGGCCGGTGTAGGTCCATGCTCGCGTCCTGAAGTAGCTCGGGTTCTCGAAAACAGCGTCATCTGCCTCGCCAGAGCGAATGCTGAAGAGCCGGGAGCATATGGCGAGCCGCCGTTTCTGATTTGTTCACATTTCGCTGGCATCAGCATGCGTCACCGCTAAACTTGGCGCATGGGGGAAGCGATTCGCATCATCGGCATCGATCCGGGCCTAAGGCGCACCGGATGGGGCATCATCGATAGCCTCGGCAATTCGCTGCGCTTCATCGCGTCCGGCACCGTGCGCTCGGATGACAAGGCGCCGCTCGCAACGCGGCTCTGCCAGCTGCATGACGGGCTGGCCGAGGTGCTGCATGATGCCATGCCGCATGAGGCGGCGGTCGAACAGACCTTCGTCAACAAGGATGCGACGGCGACGCTGAAGCTCGGCCAGGCGCGCGGCATCGCCATGCTGGTGCCTGCACGCGCGGGACTGGTCGTCGCCGAATACGCACCCAATGCTGTCAAGAAGGCGGTGATCGGCGTCGGCCACGGCGACAAGAAGCAGATCCATATGATGGTGAAGGTGCTGATGCCGAAGGCGATCTTCGACACGGACGACGCCGCGGACGCTCTTGCCATCGCCATCTGCCATGCGCATCACCGCCCGAGCGTCGCCTATCGGATGGCGATTGCCGGATAACGATGTTCTTGACTTGTTCCGTTAGTTGGAATATTTCTTACTTGTAAGAAAGGATATTTCAATGCGCGTGACCAGCAAGGGCCAAGTGACCATTCCTCGTGATCTGCGCGAGACATTCGGCATTGTCGCCAACAGCGAAGTCATTTTCGGCATTGAGGGCGGAAAAATCACGATCACGCCCCGGCACGACAAGGGACGGCAGGCAGATCGCGAACGGCTGGCCAGTTTTCTCGCCGCGCTGGATCGGCTGGAGGGTAGCGGCGATCAGACGATGAATGCCGATGACGTCATGGCCTTGACGAGGGATCGCTGATCTTGGCGACGCTTGTCGATACCAATGTGCTCATCGATGTGGCGGTTCGCGATCCTGTCTGGCTGAAATGGTCGCGGCCGAAAATAGAGGCTGCCCGCAAGCGTGGCAGCCTCGTCATCAATCAGATCATCTATGCAGAGTTCTCGATACGCTACGAGACGATCGAAGATGTCGACGATGTGCTGTCCGAAGATGAATACCGACGTGAGGGGTTGCCGTTCGAAGCTGCCTTCGCGGCGTCGCGGGCATTCTTGCTTTATCGTCGGCAAGGTGGGGCGCGCGAGAAGGTCATGCCCGATTTTTTGATCGGTGCTCATGCCGTCATCAGAGGCTATCCCATCCTCACGCGCGACCCGACCGGTTTCAGAAAATACTTTCCCGATGTCGAGCTCATTGCGCCCGACACCCACCCGTAAGAGAGCTCATCCATGATCGGCAAGCTGAAAGGCACGCTGGACGAGATCGACGAGGATAGCTGCATCATCGACGTGCATGGCGTCGGCTATGTCGCGCATTGCTCGGCGCGCACGCTTGCCGCGCTGCCCTCGCCGGGGGAGGCGGTGGTGCTGTTCATCGAGACCTATGTCCGCGAGGACATGATCCGGCTCTACGGCTTCCAGAGCGGACTGGAGCGCGAGTGGTTCCGGCTCTTGATGAACAATGTGCAGGGCGTCGGCGCCAAGGTGGCGTTGGCGGTGCTGTCGACGCTGGCGCCGGCTGACCTCGCCAACGCGATCGCGTTGCGCGACATCGCCATGGTTTCCCGCGCGCCAGGCGTCGGCAAGAAAGTGGCCGAGCGTATCATCACCGAATTGCGCAGCAAGGCGCCGGCCTATGCGGGCGCGGCGACCGGCACGATCGGCCTCAAGCAAGAGCTCGGCGAAGGCGTCGCGGCCGCGCCGATCACGGATGCGGTCTCGGCGCTCGTCAATCTCGGCTATTCGCGCGACATCGCGGCGAACGCGGTCGCGGCGGCGCTGAAGTCGGCCGGCGAGGGAGCTGATGCGTCCAAGCTGATCCGCTTCGGCCTGAAGGAACTGGCGCGGTGAGGCGGCGCTTGTCCCGCCACCGGTCCTATGCAAGGAAGGCGGCATGAGCCTTTCGCCCCGCCTCATTGCCCCCGACAAGCGCGGCGAGGATGCCGACCAGACGTTGCGGCCGCAGTCGCTCGACGAGTTCGTCGGCCAGGCGGCGGTGCGCGCCAATCTCAAGGTCTTCGTCGACGCCGCCAAGGGTCGCGGCGAGGCGCTCGACCATGTGCTGTTCGTAGGCCCGCCGGGGCTAGGAAAGACGACGCTGGCGCAGATCATGGCGCGCGAGCTCGGCGTCAACTTCCGCTCGACCTCCGGCCCGGTCATCGCCAAGGCAGGCGACCTTGCGGCGCTGCTCACCAATCTGGAGGAGCGCGACGTCCTCTTCATCGATGAGATCCATCGCCTCAATCCGGCGGTCGAGGAAATCCTCTATCCGGCGATGGAGGATTTCCAGCTCGACCTGATCATCGGCGAGGGCCCGGCGGCGCGCTCCGTCAAGATCGACCTTGCCCGTTTCACCCTGGTAGCGGCGACGACGAGGCTTGGGCTGCTGACCAATCCGCTGCGCGACCGCTTCGGCATCCCGGTGCGGCTCAATTTCTACACGGTCGAGGAGCTGGAGCAGATCGTGCGCCGCGGCGCCCGGATCCTCTCGATGCCGCTCGGCGACGACGGCGCGGTCGAGATCGCACGCCGCGCGCGCGGCACGCCGCGCATCGCCGGCCGGCTGTTGCGCCGCGTGCGCGACTTCGCCAGCGTCGCCGGCGCCGCGCATGTCGACAGGAAGATCGCCGACGAGGCGCTGACCAGGCTGGAGGTCGACGCGCTCGGCCTCGACGCGCTCGACCGCCGCTATCTGTCGATGATCGCGCGCAATTTCGGCGGCGGGCCGGTCGGCATCGAGACGATCGCGGCGGGGCTTTCCGAGCCGCGCGACGCGATCGAGGACATCATCGAGCCCTATCTCATCCAGCAGGGCTTCATCCAGCGCACGCCGCGCGGCCGCGTGCTGACCGCCAATGCCTGGCGGCATCTGGGGCTCGATCCGCCAAAGGATATCGCGCAGCAGCAGATCAGCCTGTTTCAGGAAGAGTAACGCAGATTTGTTCGCCTTCTGCCGCGTGCGGGCCGATCTGCGCGGAATCTGCGCGCTTCGGCCTAGCTCAGGGCGCAATTGCCGCCTTTAAGGCAGCTTCCTGATAGAATCCCAAAGGGCTTGGGCCGATCCATGATCACCAGACGCGCCTTCCTGCGCCTTGTCGGCGGCTCTGCCTTCGCCATGGTGTCGCTCGGCGCCTATGCGGTCGGCATCGAGCCGATGCTGCTCACCCATGTGAAGCGCTATGCGCTGACGCCGCCGCATTGGCCGGCCGGCCTCAAGCTGAGGGTCGTCGCGCTCGCCGACATCCATGCCTGCCGTCCATGGATGACGCCGGAGCGTATCGCCTCGCTGGCCGAACAGGCCAATGCGCTGCAGCCGGACGTCATCGTCATGCTTGGCGACTACACCGCTGGAACCAGGATCGTTACCGGCCCGGTGCGCGTTGAGGAATGGGCCGAGGCTTTGTCCGGGCTGAAGGCACCGCTCGGCGTGCTATCCATCCTCGGCAATCACGACTGGTGGACCGATTTCTTTGCGCAGCGTGCCGAAGCCGGCCCGACCCAGTCGCGCAAGGCGCTCGAGCGTGTCGGAATCCCAGTGCTGGAAAACGACGTCGTGCGGCTGCAAAAGGACGGGCACGGTTTCTGGGTCGCCGGGCTTGCCGATCAGCTCGCGCTGTTGCCGAACAAGGCCAAGGGACGCGAGAGTTTCCAGGGCTTCGACGATCTCCCCGGCACCTTGTCCAAGATCCGAGGGAGCGAACCGATCATCCTGCTCGCGCATGAGCCCGACATTTTTCCAAAAGTGCCATGGCGAGTTTCGTTGACGCTGTCTGGGCACACGCATGGCGGGCAGGTACGGCTGTTCGGCTATTCACCAGTGGTGCCCTCGGACTACGGCAACCGCTTTGCCTATGGCCATGTCGTGGAGAACGACCGCAACCTGATCGTTTCCGGCGGGCTCGGTTTCAGCATCCTGCCGGTACGTCTTGGTGTGCGGCCGGAGATTCTGCAGATCGATCTCGGCTGAGATGCGTCGGCACACCTCGCTGCTTTATCCAGCGACCTGATCATGTTCATCACATCAGGCTCGGCCTTGTCGCCATCGAGCACATCAGCGATGCCGAGGCGCCGTCATCGCTCCACACTGACCAGGAGAACCCATGCGCCTCGGCGCGGGCGATCATGTCGCGCACATAGGCCGCGGTACGCGGCCGGCATGACGAAGCTGCACCCCTGGCATAGAGGTCGTCGAAAGCCCGCGGTCCGGTCCAAAGGGCGACGGATCGACCGGCATGCGCAGGAAGTCGAGGCCGGCATCCTTGAGCGCCTCGAGGTCGTCCTGCTTGAGGAATTGGCGCCACTTCGGATAGGGCAGGATCGCCTGGCCTTCGCCCCATTTGTCCTCGGTCGGCCAGGTGACCCATTGGTCGAGATTGGGGCCGCGCTTCATCGAGAATGTCGCCGACTCGGCCGGCAATGCCAGCGCGCCGAGCGCCAGCAGAAGGTCTTGATCATCGAGCCCAACAGTGCCATCCCGTTCCCGCGCGAGAACACCTGCCTGTTCAGGCCAGAAAAGGAAAGCGCGATGGACGATCACGGTAAATCGGCGGCGCTCAGTGCCGGGCTTTCCGGCGCACTGACGGATTTCGGCCACCGGCTGATGGCGAGGGTCTACTATGCCGACACCGATTTCTCCGGCGTCGTCTATCATGCGCGCTATCTCGAATTCCTCGAACGCGGCCGCTCCGACTATCTGAGGCTGACCGGCGTCCACCACACCGAGCTGCTGGATGGCAAGCATGGCGAGCGCATCGTCTGGGTGGTGCGGCGCATGGAGATCGACTTCCGCTCGCCCGCGCGCATGGACGATATCCTGACCATCGACACGCGCACCGACGACATTTCCGGTGCCCGCATCTTCATGGGGCAGCAACTGAAGCGCGGCGACGATGTGCTGGTCGAGGCAAAGGTCGAAGCGGCGATCGTCGGCGAAAGCGGCAGGCCGAAGCGGTTTCCCAAAGAGTGGATTGCCGCCTTCATGCCGAAAACGACCGCTTGATCTTCAGCGCCGGTCGATTCTAGCGCATTAATCCGACGGTTCGCGGCAGGCTCCGCTGATGGCCAAGCGCGGCAATGCGCCGCGCCTGACGTCCTAACCCATCCTTAACCATAACGGTTCATGAAGGAACTGGCGAAGATTGGCGCAATTCCTGCGCCTTCCTTTCACCAAGATTTGCCTCGAAAAGGCCGCGAAACGGTGCATTCGGGGCGTGTCCCGCAAGCTTCACGCTTCGCGCGATCGGACCAAAGGGATGCCCATGGGCCAGCCGCCAGCGATGCCCGGAAAATCTTAAGGACTTAAGTGATGGAAAATATCGCACTCGCCGATCCGGCAGCGCATTTGTCGATCTGGGCCCTGTTCATGCAGGCCGGCTGGGTGGTCAAGCTGGTGATGATCGGCCTGCTCTGCGCCTCGATCTGGACCTGGGCGATCATCATCGACAAGCTTGTCGCCTACAGCCGCATGCGGATGGCGCTCAACCGCTTCGAGCAGGTGTTCTGGTCCGGGCAGTCGCTTGAAGATCTCTACCGCACGCTGGCCGACCGCAAGACGACCGGCATGGGCGCGATCTTCGTCGCCGCCATGCGCGAATGGAAGAAGAGCTTCGAAAAGGGCGCGAAATCGCCGCTGGCGCTGCAGACCCGCATCGACAAGGCGATGGACCTGGCATTGACGCGTGAGATGGAAAGGCTGGAGGGACGCCTCGGCTTCCTCGCCACCACCGGCTCGGCCGCGCCCTTCATCGGCCTGTTCGGCACTGTCATCGGCATCATGACGTCGTTCCAGGCGATCGCCGCGTCGAAGAACACCAGCCTTTCGGTGGTGGCGCCCGGCATCGCGGAGGCGCTGCTGGCGACCGCGATCGGCCTGCTCGCGGCCATCCCCGCGGTCATCGCCTACAACAAGCTGTCATCGGACGCGAACAAGCTTGGCGTACGCATGGAAGGGTTCTCGGATGAGTTCTCCGCCATACTCTCGCGCCAAATCGATGAAAAAGTAGCGCAGAAGGCCTGAGGAACGATCATGGGGATGTCCGCTGCTGGCGCAGGTGGCTCGGGACGAGGCGGACGCGGTCACAGACGCCGTGGCCGTCATCACGGCCTGATGTCGGAAATCAACGTCACGCCGATGGTCGACGTGATGCTGGTGCTCTTGATCATCTTCATGGTCGCGGCGCCGCTTCTGACGGTCGGCGTGCCGATCGACCTGCCCGACACCCAAGCCAAGGCGATGAATGTCGATACGCAGCCGATCACCGTCTCGATCGACGCCGCCGGTAAGATTTTCCTGCAGGAAACCGAGATCCCGATTGAGGAACTGGTGGCCAAGCTGCAGGCGATCTCGAAGACCGGTTACGACGAGCGCATCTTTATCCGCGGTGACAAGTCGACCGACTACGGCACGGCTATGAAGGTCATGGCCCGCATTTCGGCGGCCGGCTACAAGAATATCGGGCTGGTCTCGCTGCAGGAACAGGATCAGTAGACACCAGATGCGCACGGGCCTCACCTCATCGGTGATCTTGCATGCGGTGGCGCTGGCCTTCGGGCTGTTCACGCTGTCGTCGCCGCCGGCCATGCCGACTGCCGACGTGGAGTCGGTGGCGGTCGATATCGTGCCGATGGAGGCCATCGCCCAGACGCTGCAGGGCGACAAGAAGGCCGTCATGCATGACAAGCCGGCGCCGGTTCCGACGAAGCGGCCAGATGCCGTTCCCAATGCTCAGAAGGTCGGCGAGAACACGGTCGACACGGACAAGCCGGTGACGGACGAAGCCAAGCCGAAGCCGATCGAGAAGACGGCGGCGCCGCCGCCCGCGCCGACGCCGACCGAGAAGCCTGCGGTCGAGGATGTGCCGAAGCCGCAGGAGAAGCCGAAGCCGACGCCCGCGACGGAAGTCGCGCCGACACCGACGCCGAAGGAAGAGGTCAAGCCCGAGCCGGTCAAGCAGACGGAGCCCAAGCCGACGCCGGCGAAGGAAGCGACGCCGACGCCCGACAAGACCGCGGCCATCCAGAAGGAAGAGGTGAAGCCGGACGCGGTGGCCAAGGCGATCTCGCAGGACCAGCCGACGGATGAGGCGAAGCTGCCGGATTCGGCGCCCGCGCCGGAAGCACGGCCGAAGCCGCAGCCGCAGCCGGCCCAGGCCGAGAGCGCCAAGGCGCCGGATCGCAAGGACGCCGAAAAGCCGGTGAAGGAAGCGTCGTCCAAGAAGAAATCGGACGAGAAGCAGTTCAACGCCGACGAGATTACCGCGCTGCTCGACAAGCAGAAGCCGTCCGGCGGCGGCGCCAAGCGCTCGACGCAGCAGGCTTCGCTGGGCGGCGAGAAGGACCAGGGCCAGAAGCTTTCCAAGTCGGAGCAAGGGGCGTTGGAGGATCAGCTCGGCGGTTGTTGGACTCTTCCGGTTGGTCTCGAGGGTTCCGAGAACTTCACCGTGGTCATCCGTTTCAACCTGAATGCCTCCGGCAAGCTCGAGGGCCGCCCGACCGTCGAGAAATCCAGCGGCAACCCCCAGTTCGACGCCAGCGCGGTTCGCGCCGTGCAGAAATGCGATGTCGCGGGTCTGCAGGTTCCCGCCGGAAAGCAGGACATCTGGTCTGACATTCGCGTCAACTTCGATCCAAGAGCGATGCTTGGCCTGTAGCCTGAGCACCCAAGAAATCAGCAAGAGAAGCGAGAAGACATGAAATCCATCCTCAAGCCGCTCCTGATGGTCGCCGCGATGGCGCTAGGCATAAGTTCTGTCACCACCTTGCCCGCTCAGGCAACTCTTGAGCTGAATGTCAACAAAGGCAATGTCGAGCCGATGCCGATCGCCATCCCTGACTTCCAGGGAGGGCTTGGTCCGCAGATATCGGAGATCGTGACAGCCGACCTGAAACGGTCAGGGCTATTCGCGCCGATCGACAAGGCCGCTTTTGTCGAAAAGATCACCAATCCGGATGCCTCGCCCCGTTTCGATGATTGGAAAGTCATCAACGCGCAGGCGCTGGTGACCGGCAGCGTGAGCAAGGAAGCGGACGGCCGCATCCGCGCCCAGTACCGGCTGTGGGACATTTTTGGCAACACGCAGATGGCCGGTGAGCAGTTTTTCGCCAACGACGCCAATCAGCGCCGTGTCGCGCACATCATTGCCGATGCGATCTATGAGAAGATCACCGGCGAAAAGGGCTATTTCGATACCCGTGTCGTGTTCGTCGACGAATCCGGCGCCAAGAACGCGCGCAAGAAGCGGCTCGCCATCATGGACCAGGACGGCGCCAATGTGCGCTATCTGTCGGACGGCCGCGCGATCGTGCTGACGCCGCGCTTCTCGCCGAACCGGCAGGAAATCACCTATATGTCCTATGAGAGCGGGCAGCCGAAGGTCTACCTGCTGCAGATCGAAACCGGGCAGCGCGAGCTGGTCGGCAATTTCCCGGGCATGACGTTCGCGCCGCGCTTTTCACCTGATGGTCAGAAGGTGATCATGAGCCTGCTGCGCGACGACGGCAATTCCAACATCTTCGCCATGGACCTGAGAAGCCGCTCGACGACGCGGCTCACCGATTCGACCGCGATCGACACCTCGCCGTCCTATTCGCCGGATGGTTCGCAGGTCGTCTTCACCTCCGACCGCGGCGGCGGCAGTGGCCGCTCGCAGATCTACGTCATGGGCGCGGACGGCTCCAATCCGCACCGCATCTCCTTCGGCGACGGTGTTTATTCGACCCCGGTCTGGTCGCCGCGCGGCGACCTCATCGCCTTCACCAAGCAGAGCGGCGGCGAATTCCAGATCGGCGTCATGAAGACCGACGGTTCGGGCGAGCGCATCCTGTCCTCGGGCTTCCAGCAGGAAGGCCCGACCTGGGCGCCGAACGGCCGCGTCTTGATGTTCTTCCGCGACTCGGGCGGCGGACCCAAGCTGGTCTCGGTCGACCTTACCGGCCGCAACGAGCAGCCGATCCCGACCACGAACTATGCTTCGGACCCGGCGTGGTCGCCGTTGCTGGAGTGAGCGTGAGGGGAATTGAGGAATTGAAGAAATGAAGAAAGCGGGAGGCTCAAAATCCCGCTTTTCACGCCTCGGTCGCGTTTTGGCCGCATTTCTGCCTACGGTCCGCGCGCAATCTCGCCCTTGGTAAATACGTGGGGCGCAACGGCCGCGGACGGCGGCTCGAAACCAAAAATTAACCGTGTTTCTTGAATGCCGGTTAACCCAAACGTGGTTACTGGGTGATCAACGAAATCACTCATATGCGAAGGAGAGGCGGCATGGGCCGGATCGCAGCACTTACCAGAAACCCGGCGATGATCGCGCTGGTGGCGGCTCTCGCCATCACCGGTTGCGCGTCGAAGAAGACCCCGAACAGCGCGGCCGACCTCGGCCTCAACGGCGCCGGCGCCGCCACGCCAGGTTCCGCCCAGGACTTCACCGTCAACATCGGCGACCGCATCTTCTTCGACACTGACTCTTCGTCGATCCGCGCCGATGCGCAGACCACGCTGGCGCGCCAGGCGCAGTGGCTCAACCAGTACCGCCAGTACGCGATTGTCATCGAAGGCCATGCCGACGAGCGCGGCACGCGTGAGTACAATCTGGCCCTGGGTGCCCGCCGCGCCGCCGCCACCCGCGACTTCCTGATCTCCAAGGGCGTCAGCGCCGGCCGCCTGAAGACCATTTCTTACGGCAAGGAGCGTCCGGTCGCGGTCTGCGACGACATCTCCTGCTGGTCGCAGAACCGCCGCGCCGTCACCACGCTTTCCGGCGCCGGCTCCTAAGAACCAGGCCCTGTCGTCGCCGTTTGCCGCGAGTCCGCGGGCGACAAAAATACAACATCGCAAAAATCAAAGGCGACCTCAGGGCCGCCTTTTTCATTTGCAACGACTTGAAACAAAATTTGGCCGAAGTCTCGCGTCCTGCTATGAGCGCGAGGGCGCTTCCTCCATTGTTTTGATTTGGAAAGGCGCATCAGGCCAATTCATCCACCGCGAGAGACAGAATGCATTTCAGAACGGTCCTGAGCGGCACGCTTGCGCTGCTGCTCGTATCAAGCCTCCCGAGCCTTGCCGCCTCGGCCGACAGCGCCGCGCGGGCCTCCGACGGCGGGTTCACTTTCCATCTCCCGACACTTGGCATCTTCGGCGACAAGAAGAAGCCGGAACAGGCACAGGTCGCACAGGACAACAGCGGTGGCATGACGGGTCTGGAAGACCAACTGCGCCAGCTGAACGGCAAGATCGAGGAGATGAATTTCCAGATCCTGCAGATGCAGGAACAGATCCGAAAGCAGCAGGAAGACAATGAATTCCGCTTCCAGCAGCTCGAGGGCGGTTCCCAAGGCGGCGCCAAGCCGACCGGGCAGAAGAAGTCGGAAGCCGCACCTCTGGACGGAACCGGCAGCAACACCAAGCTCGGCGATGCCGGCACCACCGATGCCGGAGCCGGCAACAGCGTCGCCCAGGCCCCGGCGACGCAGGCGCCGGCCGGCACCGCCGGGCAAAATGGCGGCGGCAAGACGGTCGGTGACGTCATCGTGGAATCGCAAACCGGCGATCCCGGCAAGCTGATCACCGGCGCGCCGCCGAAGAATTTCGGCACCATCACCGTCGACAAGAACGGCAATGTCGTCAATGCCGAGACCGACCCGCAGGCCAGCGCGCCGGCACAGTCTCCCTCGGCTACCGCAAGCGCCCCTTCCGCCGAGGCGCCGGCCAAGAAGAGCAAGTCCGGCGGCACCGAAGTCGCGGCCCTGCCGTCGACCAACGATCCGGACGAGCTCTATCGTAATTCCTACCAGTTCATCCTGTCGGGCGACTACCCGACCGCAGAGCAGGGTTTTCGCGACCATATCTCCCGCTTCCCCAAGGACGCCAAGGCGGCGGACGCGCATTACTGGCTGGGCGAGTCGCTGCTTGGCCAGCAGAAGTACCGTGATGCGGCGGAGGTCTTCCTGGCCGCCAGCAAGGACTATCCGAAGGCCAAGAAGGCGCCCGACATGTTGCTCAAGCTCGGCGTCTCGCTGGTGGGGCTGAAGCAGAACGACGTCGCCTGCGCCACGTTCAACGAGATCGGCAAGCGCTATCCGGACGTTTCCGGCACGCTCAAGGAACGGATCAAGCAGGAAAAGGCCCTGGCGGCGTGCTGACGCCCGATACCGAAGCGAACCTCTCAGACCGCCTTTTCTCCGATCTGGACTTTTCGACCGGCGCCGTTGCAGCCGTGTCCGGCGGCAGCGACTCGACCGCCCTTCTTCTTCTCCTCAAGGATCACCTCGACCAGACCGCATCGGCCGCCAGGCTGCTCGCGGTGACGGTCGATCATGGCTTGCGGCCGGATTCGGCCGCCGAGGCGCGCCAGGTTGCCCGCTTCTGCGCCGAGCGAGGGATCGCTCATCGTACTCTTGCCTGGCGCAGCGAGAAGCCGGCCACCGGCCTGCCGGCCGCTGCGCGCGAGGCACGCTACAGGCTGCTTGCCGAAGCAGCCGATGCCGAAGGCATCAAGCTGATCCTGACCGGCCACACCGCCGACGACCAGGCCGAGACGGTGCTGATGCGCCAGGCACGCGACGATGACGGCCGCGGCCTTGCAGGCATGGCGCCCGCCACGCTGCACGACTGGCGTACATGGATCGTCCGGCCGCTGCTCGGCACAAGGCGCGCGGCGCTGGGCGACTTGCTGCGGCATCGCGACATCGGCTGGATCGAGGATCCGACCAATGTGGATGTGCGCTTCGAGCGGCCACGCATGCGCGCGGCGCTCGCGCAGGGCGAGGGCGAACGGCGCATTGCCGAGGCGTTGGCGCGGTCGGCGCAGGCGGCTCGTGAGCGCCGCGACATCGGCCGCCGCGCCGCCAAGCTCATCGCAGCTTCCGCCAGCAGGCCGGTTCCGGGTCTCATTCGCCTCGACCATGATTTTCCCGCGCATGGGGACAGCCAAGCGGTCATCTACGCGATGCGCATCCTGCTGGCCACTGTCGGCGGCATATCCTTTCTGGCCGACGAGGCGCGTTGTGCCGGGCTGCTTTCCCGCCTGCGGCTGCGATCGGTCCGGCTTTGCGCTACATTGTCGCGGACGGTGGTCGATGCACGCCGGACCGGCATCTTCCTTCACCGCGAAAGCCGCAACCTGCCCGCGCCCGCTCCACCGGTAGACAACCAGCTTTGGGACAACCGACGCCGCGTCGCCTTGGATAGGCGCATCACTTTGAAAGACCAGCCGGGCGACTTGGTGATCGCGCCGCTGGGGTCCGCGCTTGCCAGGCGAGCGCCCCCGATCGAGGATATTCCGCCAAGCCTGTCACGCGCGGCGCTGGCTGCGGAACCTTCGCTGTGGTCCGGCGGCGAACAGCTTGATTCTGCTGGCGGCAATGCCGGCCCACAATCGGTGTCGATCGTTCCGGCGGTAGCCCCTTTCGCCCGCTTCCTGCCGTCCTTCGACCTTGAGCCGGCTGCCGCCGTCGCGGCCCTTGTCGGCGCACCGCCGGTGCCGGCGCCGCCATTCCGTGGCCATGTTGGTGGGCGAGGGTGGGCGAAAGCTTAACCGATACGTGCTGTTCTGCTTGGCAAGGGGGGGCGCTCTCCCTATGTTAGGCCAAGCTTCTCCATCATCGCGGGCCCGCAGGCGGCTCCAACGGGACAATAGATGAATCCGAATTATCGCAATCTCGCGCTCTGGGCGATCATAGCGGTCCTGCTCATCGCCTTGTTCAATCTGTTTCAGACGCCCCAGACGCGCGGTGCTACGACGGATATCGCCTATTCGCAGTTCCTGCAGGATGTCGCCTCCGGCCGGGTCAAGAGCGTGACCATCGCCGGTGCCCGCATCTTCGGCAACTACACGGACAACGCCAACGGCTTCCAGACCTATTCGCCAGGCGACCCGTCTCTGGTCTCCAGGCTGCAGGACAAGAACGTCACCATCACCGCCAAGCCTGAGACCGACGGCTCCAATTCGCTGTTCGGCTACCTAATCTCGTGGCTGCCGATGATCCTGATCCTCGGCGTTTGGATATTCTTCATGCGCCAGATGCAGTCCGGCTCCGGAAGAGCGATGGGTTTTGGCAAGTCGAAGGCCAAGCTTCTCACCGAGGCGCATGGCCGCGTCACCTTTCAGGATGTTGCCGGCGTCGACGAGGCCAAGGAGGACCTCGAAGAGATCGTCGAGTTCCTGCGCGATCCACAGAAGTTCCAGCGGCTCGGCGGCAAGATCCCGCGCGGCGTGCTGCTGGTCGGCCCGCCCGGCACCGGCAAGACGCTGCTCGCCCGCTCGGTGGCGGGTGAGGCCAACGTGCCGTTCTTCACCATCTCCGGCTCGGACTTCGTCGAGATGTTCGTCGGCGTCGGCGCAAGCCGCGTGCGTGACATGTTCGACCAGGCAAAGAAGAACGCGCCTTGCATCATCTTCATCGACGAAATCGACGCCGTCGGCCGTCATCGCGGCGCAGGCCTCGGCGGAGGCAATGACGAGCGCGAGCAGACGCTGAACCAGCTGCTGGTCGAGATGGACGGTTTCGAGTCCAACGAGTCGATCATCCTGATCGCCGCGACCAACCGGCCCGATGTGCTCGATCCGGCGCTGCTGAGGCCCGGCCGCTTCGACCGCCAGGTCGTCGTGCCGAACCCCGACATCGTCGGCCGCGAGAAGATCCTCAAGGTGCATGTGCGCAATGTGCCGCTGGCGCCCAATGTCGACCTCAAGGTCATCGCGCGTGGCACGCCCGGCTTTTCCGGCGCTGACCTGATGAACCTCGTCAACGAGTCCGCCCTGATGGCGGCGCGCCGCAACAAGCGGCTCGTCACCATGGCCGAGTTCGAAGACGCCAAGGACAAGATCATGATGGGCGCCGAGCGCCGCTCGTCGGCGATGACGCAGGCCGAGAAGGAGCTTACCGCCTATCACGAGGCCGGCCACGCCATCCTGGCGCTGAACGTGCCGACGGCGGACCCGCTGCACAAGGCGACCATCATCCCGCGCGGCCGCGCGCTCGGGATGGTCATGCAGCTGCCGGAAGGCGACCGCTATTCGATGAGCTACAAATACATGATCTCCCGGCTGGCTATCATGATGGGCGGCCGGGTCGCCGAGGAGTTCAAGTTCGGCAAGGAGAACATCACCTCGGGCGCCTCCTCCGACATCGAGCAGGCGACCAAGCTGGCGCGCGCCATGGTCACGCGCTGGGGCTTCTCCGACAAGCTCGGCCATGTAGCCTATGGCGACAACCAGGAAGAGGTTTTTCTCGGACATTCGGTGGCGCGAACGCAAAACATCTCCGAAGAGACGGCGCAGATCATCGACGCCGAAGTGCGTCGTCTTATCGACGACGCCTATTCGACCGCCAAGGCCGTGTTGACCAAGAAGAAGAAGGACTGGATCGCGCTGGCCGAGGGGCTGCTCGAATACGAGACGCTGTCCGGTGAAGAAATCAAGCAGCTGATCGCGGGCAACAAGCCTGCCCGCGACCTGGGCGACGACACGCCGCCAAGCCGCGGCTCTGCCGTTCCGAAGGCCGGCACCGGCGGCCGCCGCAAGAAAGGTCCCGAGCCCGAGGGCGGCATGGAGCCGCAGCCGTCAAGCTAAGGTTGGCGCGCGAAAGGTTGATCGAGAAACGCCGCGGCTTGGTCCGCGGCGTTCTTGTTTGGGAATTGGAGACAGGGACAAGGCTTCCCTTGTCCCGGCGCCCAGATTATCGCCCGACAGCAGATCCTCGGACACGCCCCAGGATGATGGCTCATCATCTGGGGGAAAAACGGTGAACGGCTTTATACGCCCTATTCGATTATTATGATTCAGCTTTCAGCCGAGCATTGCAGAGGCTGTAGTAGCCGCCGCCCTTCTGGATCCAGCGCAGGCCGTTCAACGTACCCGCCTCCTTGTTGTCGTGGTAACCCTGCAGACAGGTCTTCATCCGGGCCTTCGCGGGCTTTTCGGTCTTGAACTCAGCGGCGAGGGTGGCCGGGAATGTCACGCCCGCCGGCGCGGCAGTGGGGGAGACCGCCGCGCTGGTGTCCTGTTCTGCTGGCTCCGCGGTTTTGACCGAATCCGCGCTGACACTCTCCCCGGCGGACGTCGCGCATTTGTCCTTACGGAAAGCGGCCCAGTCCATGCCGTTCAGATTGCCGCCTTCCTTGGCTGCCCGATAGCTCTCGCCACATTCCTTCATCGTCAGCGCGTTCGCAGGTGCGGCGCTGCAAGCGACCAGTGCCGTCACAACCAACGCCGCCAATTTCATACTGAACATTGAGACCCTCCTGATTGGTAATATGTTCGACGTTTTTTGTATACTGTTTGTTCCCTATATGTTCAACCGGAATCTTTGCGAACTATAGACAAGCCTGGCCGTAGGCAGTGCGGGCGACCCGATGATAGATGCCGGCGATCCTGCAATGTGCAGATGCGAGCAAGCCGCGGGCGTCTTCGCGCGCAACAAAAAACCCGCGCATCTTGCGATGCGCGGGCGTTTTCTCTTCTAATAATTAATCGATCAGCCCTTCAGCTTGGCATTGCAGAGGCTGTAGAAGCCGCCGCCCTTCTGGATCCATTTGAGGCCGTTCAGCGTGTTGGCGTCCTTGTTGGCATAATACTGCTCGAGGCAGGTGTGCATGCGGGCCTTCGCCGGTGTCTCGGTGGCGAATTTCGGCGAGATCGCGGTCGGGAAGGTCACGCCCTTCGGCGCGACCGCGGTCGGCTTCGCCGGTTCCTTGGTGAAAGTCGCTTCCGTCGGAGCCGGCACGGTGTCGTCTTCGGCAGCGCTGGCGCCGCACTCGGCCTTGCGGAAGTCATTCCACTTCATGCCGTTGAGCTTGTTGGCTGTCTTCGCGGCCTGGTACTTGGTGCTGCACTCGGCCATGGTCAGGCCCTTGCCGCCATCGGCAGCCGCGGTCGAGGTTTTTGCCGGCTTGGTTTCGGCTGCGGGCGCGGTGGCGGCCGCGGCGGTTGCTCCGGGGCCGCACTCGGCCTTGCGGAAGTCGTTCCACTTCATGCCGTTCAGCGTGCCGGCGGATTTTGCAGCCTGGTACTTGGCGCTGCATTCCTTGGAGCTCAGGCCCTTGGCCGCGTTGTCGGCAGCGGCGGCTGCCTTTGCCTTTTTGGTCGTCTTGGTGTCGGCGGCCTTGGTGTCGGTCGCCGCCTTGGTGTCGGTCGCGGCGGAAGCATCGCTGCCGCACTGTGCCTTGCGGAACTGATTCCAGGTCTGGCCGGCTAGCGTTCCCGCATCCTTGGCCGCGTTATACTTGGTGCTGCACTCGGCCATGGTCAGCGCGTTGGCCGGCGCCGCCATGAACAAGGTTGCGACGGCGAGACCCGTCAAAGCTGCAAGTCTATGAATAAGCATGGCGTTTTCTCCCTTGCTGCCGCCAATAAGTGTCCCTATGCCAAATCAATAGCTCTCAATGTCCGGTTGCGCCAGACGCTTCCGGCGCGGGACCCGTCACAAAGTGTGTTGCTCCTGATAAGGTGATGAATTGCTTGTGGGTTCGCCGGCAGCGAAGCTCTGCCGGTGGACAGGGCGTCGAAAAGCCTTGCCGGGGCAAGGGTGTGGCGCCGTGAAGCCAAAGGTGGTGGTAGGCTGTCGAATCACTTGCGCCGCCCGCGACAATGTTTTTCTAAGGATTGGTAATATATAATCACGAAATTTGATGATCGGATGCGGCCCAATTGTGGCAATACGGGCCCGCTGAAAAACCGACGGGGACTGTAAGAATATGGCAGGTCAGTATTTCGGCACGGACGGTATTCGCGGACGCGCCAACAAATTTCCGATGACGGCCGAGGTCGCCATGCGCGTCGGCATGGCCGCGGGCCTTTCCTTCCATCGCGGCAATCATCGCCACCGCGTCGTGCTTGGCAAGGACACGCGGCTTTCCGGCTACATGATCGAGAACGCCATGGTGGCCGGCCTGTGCGCCGCCGGCATGGACGTCTTCCTGCTCGGCCCCATTCCGACACCCGCCGTAGCCATGCTGGTGCGCTCGCTACGCGCCGACATCGGTGTGATGATCTCGGCCTCGCACAACCCCTATTACGACAACGGCATCAAGCTGTTTGGGCCCGATGGCTACAAGCTCTCCGACGAGATCGAGGAGCGCATCGAAGACATGCTCGACAAGGACATCGAGCTGGCGCTCGCCGATTCGGACGGGCTTGGCCGCGCCAAGCGCGTCGACGGCGTGCATGACCGCTATATCGAATTCGCCAAGCGCACGCTGCCGCGCTCGATGTCGCTTTCGGGTCTTAGAATCGTCGTCGATTGCGCGAACGGCGCTTCCTACAAGGTGGCGCCCGAGGCGCTGTGGGAGCTCGGCGCCGAGGTGGTGGCGATCAATGTCGAGCCGAACGGCTTCAACATCAACAAGGAGTGCGGCTCGACCCATCCGGCCGGCCTGCAGAAAAAGGTGCACGAGGTGCGCGCCGACATCGGCATAGCGCTCGACGGCGACGCCGACCGCGTGGTGATCGTCGACGAGAACGGAGCGATCGTCGACGGCGACCAGATCATGGCGCTGATCGCTGAATCCTGGCACCAGAGCGGACGGCTGGCCGGCGGCGGTGTCGTTTCCACCGTAATGTCCAATCTCGGCCTGGAGCGCTTCCTCGGCGACATGAAGTTGCAGCTGCATCGCACCAAGGTTGGCGATCGCTACGTCGTGGAGCATATGCGCGCGCATGGCTTGAATGTCGGCGGCGAGCAGTCCGGACACATCGTGCTTTCCGATTTCTCGACCACAGGCGACGGTCTGGTGTCGGCGCTGCAGGTGCTAGCCTGTATCAAACGGCAGAACCGCCCGGTCAGCGAATTGTCGAAGAAGTTCGAGCCGGTGCCGCAGCTTCTCAAGAACGTCCGCATCTCCGGCGGCAAGCCGCTGGAGGAAGCGCCGGTCAAGGCGGCGATCGAAGAAGGGCGCAACCGGCTCGGCGCGTCCGGCCGCCTCGTCATCCGGCCATCCGGCACCGAGCCGCTGATCCGCGTCATGGCCGAGGGCGACGATCCGACACTGGTCGAGGCGGTTGTCAACGACATCGTCGGCATCCTGCAGGAAACCCGCAGCGCCGCCTGAGCCCGGTCACGCAGTTCCTCTCCAACCGCAAGCCCGCTGCCCGGCGGGCTTTCTCGTCGCCGGCCCGGCCATTCGGACGACGGCATTCGCTCTAAAATTGTATAGATTCGTGGTTAATCGGTACGGTTAAACGGCTTTTAACCTTTGCAATTCATTATCCAAACCCGAGGTCAATCATCTTCGGGCGGGTGTCGTCCCGAGGCTTCTTAGGGGTGACAGAATGTTCAAGACAGCAAGAATGGCATTGCTTGCCGTGCTGTTCGCGGGCCCGGCCGGACCGCTCTTCGCGGCCGACCTTCCCGAACCGCAGGTCGAAGAGGCTCCGCCGCCGGTCGTCGAACAGCAACCGGTCGATGTCGGCGGGTGGTACATCCGCGGCGATCTCGATTATCACTGGTCGCGCTTCGGCGGCGCCGACTACATCACCTACGGCGCGGCGCCCCAGACTCAAGGCAGCTTCGCCAGCGGTTCCTTGAAGGGCGCCCTGTCGGCGGGCGCCGGCATCGGCTACCAGGTGAACCAGTATTTCCGCACCGATCTCACCGCGGATTGGATGAGCAGATCGAACTTCCGCGGCTCGACCGTCGGCTTCTGCGCCGGCGGCGTGCCCTGCGTCTCGACCGATACCTCCTCCTATTCGGCGCTGCTGCTTCTGGCCAATGCCTATATCGATATCGGCACATGGCACGGCGTCACGCCCTATGTCGGCGCCGGCATCGGCGGCGCGTGGGTCAAGTGGGACACGCTTCACAACAGTGATCTCGACGGCGACTTCTTCCACCAGGGCGGCAAGGGCTGGCGCTTCGCCTATGCCCTCATGGCTGGTGCCTCCTACTGCCTGACCGACCGCGTCAAGCTGGACGTCGGCTACCGCTACAGCCACATAAACGGCGGCAAGATGTTCGAATACGCTTCCGACAGCAATGTCGGTCCCGGCTACGACCACGGCATCAACGTGCATGAAGTGCGCGGCGGTCTTCGTTACCAGTTCGGCGGCCAGTCCGACTGCGCACCGCCGCCGGCGGCCTACGTTCCGCCGGAACCGATCTACACCAAGTAATCGCTGCCCGAATCCTGGATTTTCAAAGCCGCCCGGCGCCAGCCGGGCGGTTTTCGTTTGTGCGCCGCCGGTAAATATCGATCGAAATCAAATCGGTAACTGGCTGTTATCCTTAACCGCCACTTAACCACTATGGTTAACAATGGCTCCTTGAAACGGCGCCTGCGTTTGCGGCTGGCGCCAATCTCGGGAGCCGGGGGCCATGATATCCAGATCGCGTATCGCGTCAGCGCTTGCCGCAACCATCCTGTTGCCGATGACGTCGGCGCTGGCGGCGGACTACGACCCGCCGATCTATGTCGACCAGGCGCCGGACTACCAGCCGGTCGAGGTCGGCTCGGGCTGGTACCTGCGCGGCGATGTCGGTTATGCCTTCAGCCATCCGTTTGACGAGACCAGCAACAATCCGGGCTTTTCGCACAGCCGGACGTTGTTCGATGCCAGCGTCGGCATGGGCTATCACTTCAACGATTACCTTCGTGCCGATCTGAACTTGGGAATCCTGCCGTCAAACAAGTTCGGCGACAGTGTAGACACCACTTGTAGCGGATCGACAACGACGACAGTCGTCGACAACACCTCCGGCTCGATTACGAGCCAAATCACGACTCGGCCCACCACTCAACCCTGCAAGGGCTCCAGCAACGCCCTGAACAAAGCCTATAGCCTGATGGCCAACGGCTATATCGATCTCGGCACGTATGTAGGTATCACGCCCTATATCGGCGCCGGCGCCGGCGTTGTCTATGACAAGTACGCCAGCACAATCGGCGCGAAAAATTGCACTCCGTCGAGCAGCAGCGTCGTCGGCAACGGCACCACCACCACGACGCAATTCAACTGCGATGACCCCGCCGGCTATGGCGGGCAGGTCAGTTCGAAGGCGAGCTATGACTTTGCCTATTCGCTGGCGGCCGGCCTTTCATACCAGGTGACCAGAAACGTTTCGGTCGACCTCGGCTATGAGTATCTCTCAGTTCCGACCGCCAAATATGTCGCCTATGATAACGGGCTCTTCAACGTTCACAAGGGTGTGAACTTCCAGACCGTCAAGCTCGGGCTGCGTTATGATCTTTGGTAGCGCAGACGGCAGCAAAAACCGCAGACGGCAGTTCTCTTCAGTCCCGACGTCGGCTTTTTGCGGCATTGCTTTTCGCGAGCAAATATCCCGACAACGACAAAGACTTTGCTCTTGACGCCGAAGCCTTGAGCGCATATCGCCGTCCGTGGGCCACCCCTCCCCAACGAGGGGCCACTATCTGGAAGGATAGACCACGATGACGACGCTTACCAAGCCCGGACTCCGTCCGGCAAACCCCAATTTCTCTTCAGGTCCCTGCGCAAAACGTCCCGGCTGGTCGGCCGAGGCGCTGAAAGCCGCCGCGCTCGGGCGCTCCCATCGCGCGAAGATCGGCAAGAGCAAGCTCGAACAGGCGATCGAGCTGACGCGCGAAATCCTCAAGGTTCCGGCGAACTATCGCATCGGCATCGTGCCGGCGTCCGATACGGGCGCGGTCGAGATGGCGTTGTGGTCGCTGCTCGGCGAGCGCGGCGTCGACATGGTCGCCTGGGAAAGCTTCGGCTCCGGCTGGGTGACGGATGTCGTGAAGCAGCTCAAGCTCGCCGATGTGCGCAAGTTCGAGGCCGGCTACGGCCAACTGCCCGACCTGACGCAGGTCGATTTCGACCGCGACGTCGTCTTCACCTGGAACGGCACGACCTCCGGCGTGCGCGTGCCGAACGGCGATTTCATTCCGACGAACCGCAAGGGCCTGACCATCTGCGACGCGACGTCGGCGGCCTTCGCGCAAAAGCTCGATTTCGAGAAGCTCGATGTCGTCACCTTCTCCTGGCAGAAGGTGCTGGGCGGCGAGGGGGCGCACGGCATGCTGATCCTGTCGCCCCGCGCCGTTGAGCGGCTGGAGACCTACAAGCCGGCCTGGCCGCTGCCGAAGATCTTCCGCCTGACCTCGGGCGGCAAGCTGATCGAGGGCATCTTCAAGGGCGAGACCATCAACACGCCGTCGATGCTGTGCGTCGAGGATTATCTCGACGCGCTCCTCTGGGCGAAGTCGATTGGTGGGCTCGATGCGCTCGTTGCCCGCGCCGATGCCAATGCAGCGGTGTTCGACCGGTTCGTTGGCAAATCGTCGTGGCTCGGCCATCTCGCCGTCGATCCGGCAACGCGCTCGAACACGTCCGTGTGCCTGTCCTTCACCGATCCGGATGTTGCGGCGCTCGATGCCGACCGTCAGGCGGCTTTCGCCAAGGGGCTCGTCTCGGCGCTCGACAAGGAAGGCGTCGCCTACGACATCGGCTCCTATCGCGACGCGCCGCCCGGCCTGCGCATCTGGTGCGGCGCCACCGTCGAGACCGCCGATCTTGAAGCTTTGCTGCCATGGCTCGACTGGGCCTTCGCCGCGCAGAAGGCGTCGCTCAAGGCAGCGGCCTGAAATCCGTGGGCGGCCTGCGTGCCGCCACCATTTCCCGACACATTCAATTCACCTTCAAGGAGGCCGCCATGGCGCCCCGCGTTCTCGTTTCGGATAAACTTTCAACCACCGCCGTGCAGATCTTCAAGGATCGCGGTGTCGAGGTCGACTATTTGCCGGATCTCGGCAAGGACAAGGAAAAGCTGCTCGAAGTCATCGGCCAATATGACGGCCTCGCCATCCGCTCGGCGACCAAGGTCACCGAGAAGCTGATCAATGCCGCAACCAGGCTCAAGGTCGTCGGCCGCGCCGGCATCGGCGTCGACAATGTCGATATCCCGGCCGCCAGCCGCAAGGGCATCATCGTGATGAACACGCCCTTCGGCAATTCGATCACCACGGCCGAGCATGCGGTGGCGATGATCTTCGCGCTGGCGCGGCAGATACCGGAAGCCAATGCCTCGACGCATGCCGGCAAGTGGGAAAAGAACCGCTTCATGGGCGTCGAGATCACCAGCAAGACGCTCGGCGTGATCGGCTGCGGCAATATCGGCTCGATCGTCGCCACGCGCGGCGTCGGACTGAAGATGCATGTGATCGCCTTCGACCCGTTCCTGTCCGACAGCCGGGCCGAGGAGCTCGGCGTCCAGAAGGTCGAGCTCGACGAGCTCTTCGCACGCGCCGACTTCATCACGCTCCACACGCCGCTGACCGAGAAGACGCGCAACATCATCGACGCGGCCGCGATCGCCAAGATGAAGGACGGCGTGCGCATCATCAATTGCGCGCGCGGCGGCCTGGTCGTCGAGGCCGATCTGGTCGCGGCGCTGAAGAGCGGCAAGGTGGCGGGCGCCGGCATCGACGTGTTCGAGCTCGAGCCGGCCGAGCAGAACCCGCTGTTCGGCATGGAGAATGTCGTGGCGACACCGCATCTCGGTGCCTCGACCACGGAAGCGCAGGAGAATGTCGCGCTGCAGGTCGCCGAGCAGATGAGCGACTATCTGATTAAGGGCGCCGTCTCCAACGCCATCAACATGCCTTCGATCACCGCCGAGGAAGCACCGAGGCTCAAGCCCTTCGTCAAGCTTGCCGAGGTGCTCGGCGCCTTTGTCGGCCAGGTCACCGAGGATCCGATCAAGGAGGTCGAGATCCTGTTCGACGGCTCGACCGCGACGATGAACACGCGCGCGCTGGTGAGCGCCGCCCTTGCCGGCCTGATCCGGCCTCAGGTCTCCGACGTCAACATGGTGTCGGCGCCTATCATGGTGAAGGAGCGCGGCATCATCGTCGCCGAGGTCAAGCGCGACAAATCGGGTGTGTTCGACGGCTACATCAAGCTGACCGTCAAGACCGAGCACATGACGCGCTCGATCGCGGGTACCTGCTTCTCCGACGGCAAGCCGCGCTTCATCCAGATCAAGGGCATCAATCTCGACGCCGAGGTCGGTCAGCACATGCTCTACACGACCAATGCGGATGCGCCCGGCATCATCGGCCTGCTCGGCACGCTGTGCGGCGAGAACGGCGTCAACATCGCCAACTTCCAGCTCGGACGCAACCGGCCGGGCGGGGACGCAATCGCGCTGCTCTATCTCGATGCGCCCTTCCCGGAAAAGGTGCTGGAGCAGGTGCGCGCGCACAAGTCGATCGATTCGGCCAAGCGGCTGCGATTCGACGTCGGCGGAGAGTGAACGCTGGAAATGAAGATGCCCCGCCTGCACCGGGAGGCGAGGCGTTGATAGTACAACAATCACCGATGGCTGCTTGGCGCGTGATCGACAGATATCATCCCGCCTGCAGCGCCGTTCGGCTGCCGCTGTATTCGGCAAGCGCAATGCCGCCGAGGACAAGCGCCAGGGCGAAAGCCTGATAGGCTTGAAACTGCTCGCCGACGATCAGCACCGAAAGCAGCGTGCCGAAGATCGGCACCAGGTTGATGAACAGGCCGGCGCGATTGGCGCCGATCAGCTCGTTGCCCTTGATGTAGAGGACTTGCGAGACCACCGACGCGCCGAGCGCCGTGTAGAGCGTGAGCGCCCACCCGCTTGCGTCCGGCATGACGGCGCGGCCGGCCGCTATCTCCCAGATGACGAAGGGCAGGGAGATCAGCAGCGCGGCGATCGACAGCGCCAGCATGAAACTCTGCCAGCGGATTGCCGGCTTGAGCCGCAGCCCCACCGAATAGAGGCTGTAGCAAAGCACAGCGACAAGCATGATGGCGTCGCCGAAGTTGAGGTCGAGCTTCAAGAGCTGGCCGAGATCGCCATGGCTTGCGGTCAGCGCGACGCCGAGGATGGTGAGCACCACGCCGACGATCTGCAGCGGCCGCACCCGCAGGCGGAAGAACATGAAATTGGCAAGGATGATGACGATCGGGATGGCCGCCTGCTCGATCGAGACATTGATGGCGGTCGTGTAGTTGAGCGCGGTGTAGAAGATGACGTTGAAGATGGTGAAGCCGCAAGCGCCGAAGCCGGCAAGAAGTTTCCAGTGGCTGCGCACTTCGGGCCAGTCCTCACGCAGTGTCCGCCAGCCGACGGGCAGCAGGATGAGCACCGCCATCACCCAGCGCAGGAACACCAGCGTCATCGGCGAGACATGGCCGACGGCAAGCTTGCCCGCCACCGAATTGCCGCCCCATAACAGCATGGTCGACAGTAGGAACAGATAGGCGGCTCGGTGCATGAGGGATCGGCCTGCAGGGATGTTCGCGGGTTCAGGCCGACCTAGGGTGGTGGCGGCGGCAAGTAAATGATGCGAAAGCCGGAATTCGTTGTACCTGATCGGGACGAGGCTTCGCCGGCATTGTCATCCCGATCCAATCCCTGGAGCACGCGCGGGTTCCGAAAGCCGCCTCCCGCCTTTTCAAATCATGTTCCGGAGATGGTTTCGGCGGCAAAGAAAGGGTCGCGCCGGCCGGCGCTTGACGCTATAGAGGCCTGTCGTTTCAGGCCGCCCGCGCGGCATTTCAAGGGAAAAGAACATGGCCAATGTGGTGGTCGTCGGCTCGCAGTGGGGCGACGAAGGCAAGGGCAAGATCGTCGACTGGCTGTCGGAACGGGCCGATGTGGTCGTGCGCTTCCAGGGCGGTCACAATGCCGGCCATACACTGGTCGTCGACGGCAAGGTCTACAAGCTGTCGCTATTGCCTTCCGGCGTGGTGCGGGAGGGCAAGCTTTCGATCATCGGCAATGGCGTGGTGTTCGATCCGCATGCTTTCGTGGCCGAAGCCAAGAAGCTCAAGGACCAGGGCGTGGAGGTCACGCCGGAGCGCCTGAAAATAGCCGAAAACACCGCGCTTATCCTGTCGCTGCACCGGGAGCTGGATGGATTCCGCGAAGATGCCGCCTCGAATTCCGGAACCAAGATCGGCACGACCCGCCGCGGCATCGGTCCCGCCTATGAGGACAAGGTGGGCCGGCGCGCGGTGCGGGTGATGGATCTGGCGGACTTGGAAACGCTTCCCTTGAAGGTCGACAGGCTGCTGACTCACCACAATGCGCTGCGCCGCGGGCTCGGCCATCCGGAAGCGACGCATGAGGCGATCATGCAGGAGCTGACCTCGGTGGCCGGCGAGATCCTGCCTTACATGGACCGCGTATGGAAAGTGCTCGACGACAAGCGCCGTGCCGGCGAGCGCATCCTGTTCGAGGGGGCGCAGGGCACGCTGCTCGACATCGACCACGGCACCTATCCCTTCGTCACCTCGTCCAACACGGTCGCGGGGCAAGCCGCCGCCGGCTCCGGCGTCGGTCCCGGCGTCATCGGCTATGTGCTCGGCATCACCAAGGCCTATACGACGCGCGTCGGCGAAGGGCCGTTCCCGACCGAGCAGAAGAACGAGATCGGCGAATTCCTCGGCACGCGCGGCCACGAGTTCGGCGTGGTCACCGGCCGCAAGCGTCGCTGCGGCTGGTTCGACGCGGTGCTGGTGCGCCAGGCCGTCGCCGTGAACGGCATCAAGGGCATCGCGCTCACCAAGCTCGACGTGCTTGACGGTCTGGACGAGATCAAGGTCTGCACAGGCTACAGGCTCGATGGCGAGACGATCGATTACTTGCCGGCCAGCCAGGGCGCGCAAGCGCGCGTCGAGCCCATCTACGAGACGCTGGAAGGCTGGAAGGGAACCACCGCCGGCGCCAGAAGCTGGAACGATCTGCCGGCGCAAGCCGTCAAATATGTCCGCTATATCGAGGAGCTGATCGGTGCCCCGGTGGCGCTGCTTTCCACCAGCCCCGAACGGGACGACACGATACTTGTGACCGACCCGTTTCAAGACTAGTTTCACAGCCCTTCCCGGCGTTACGGCTGATTTGCGGCCGGCGGGAGAAGAATGCAGGTCACCTGACGCATGGCAGATTTCATCGCTGTTCTGAAAAAGACGATCGACAATCTCAGCGAGAACACGCCGGAGATGCGGTCGAAGGTCTATGACAAGGCACGGGCGACAATCGCCAAGAAGCTTGCCGATCGCGTTCCACCATTGGCGCCTTCGGTCGTCGATCAGCAGAAGCGTACCCTTGAGGACGCCATCTCAAGCGTCGAGCGCAGTTATGCCAAAAGCGTTCCCGCCGCCGATCCGCTGGCGGAGCTGGAGCATATCTTCTCCTCCATCGACCGCAACAGGAATCAGCCGACCCACTCCCGCCAGCCGGCGCCGCCCACGATTGTGCCGGCGCCCCCCAAGTCGGACCCGTTCAAACCAGCCCCCCCTAAGCCGGCGCCGACGCCCGCCAGGGCCGAACCGTCCTGGCAAAGCACGACGAAGGCTGAGCCGGCGCCTCAAAGCCCTGTGAAGACAGAGCCGGCCTGGCAAAGCACGGCGAGGACGGAGCCGAGCCGGCAAGCCGCGCCAAAGGCGGAGCTTGCCTGGCAGAAAGCGCCACCACCGCCGATGCCGTCGCCGCGCGAGGACGATGTAGGCCTCGCTGGCATGGATGCCGCCGATGCCGAGGACGGCAGCGACGTCTTTGCCAATGACGAGCAGCCGGCGGCCGATACTTTCCAACGGTTGCGGCCTCAGCCGCAGCGGCGCAAGCGCGGCTATGGCGGCCTGATCGCTGCCGTCATCGCGCTTCTGGTGCTGGCCGGCGGCGGCTACGGCATATGGCTGAACAAGAGCGCGTTCGGCTCGCTGTTCGGCGTCGGTGGGGGCAACAAGACGGTCTCGACCGAGCCGCTGGTCAAGCCCGCTCCGACGAAGCCTGCGACCGAGACGGCTGCAGCGCCGGCCCCGGCTCCGGCGGCTACAGGCGAGCCCGCCGACACGACCAAGTTCACGCAGCGCCTGACGCCCGAGGGGAAGGAGACCGATCCCGGTCCGGCTGGCGGACAGGCCACTATCGGGGAAGGCGAATCCGTCGCGGCGCTGACCTCGCGGCCGCCGGCCGCCCCGGCAACGGCGCCTGCGCCGACCGGCGCTGCGCCTGCGCCCGCCACACAAACGCCGCCCGCCGCGGCGCCGGCGACTGGCGCGGCCAATCC
Organism: Mesorhizobium sp. WSM4976; assembly: GCF_029625685.1. NCBI lineage: Bacteria > Pseudomonadati > Pseudomonadota > Alphaproteobacteria > Hyphomicrobiales > Phyllobacteriaceae > Mesorhizobium > Mesorhizobium sp. WSM4976. Next base: position 92,071 of record NZ_JARTVT010000011.1, on the reverse strand, counting down.
GACGCCGCCGGCGGCTGGAACCACACCGCCAACGGCTGCTGCGGCAACGACGCCCCCCGCGGCGGGCGCCACGCCACCAGCAGCGGCGACAACGCCGCCGGCCACACCCGCTCCGGCGGCGGCCCAGGCGACGGTGCCGGTCGGCCAGAAGGCGATATTCTACGAGGAACGCACCAGCACACAGCAGGGCACGGCCGAGCCCGGCAGCATCGTCTGGTCGCTGGTGCAGGAATCGCCCGGCGGCGACCTGCCGCCGGAGCCGGCGATCCGCGCCGAGGCGACGATCCCCGGCAAGAATCTCCAGCTGCGCATGACGATTCGGCGCAACGCCGACCAGACCTTGCCGGCCAGCCATATCATCGAAATGATCTTCCTGACGCCGAAAGACTTCGACGGCGGCGGCGTCGACGGCCTTCTGCGCATCGCCATGAAGAGCTCGGAGCAGGACGCCGGCAGCCCACTGATCGGCCTCCCGGCCAAGATCGGCGATGGCTTCTTCCTCGTCGCGCTCAACGACACCAAGGCCGACGAGGACGCCAACCTGACGCTGCTCCGGGGACAGTCCTGGATCGACGTGCCGGTGGTCTACAAGACCGGACGCCGCGCGCTGCTCACCATGGAAAAGGGCATCCCCGGCGAGAAGGTTTTCGACGAGGCGCTGAAGGCCTGGGCGGCGAAGACCTCGGGGTGAGGAGCAATTCCCGGAAAAGTGTGAGCGGTTTTCCGTCCGGAATTGCGTAAGGCAGGCGCCTCAAAAGCCTTGGAAGAGCATCTCGAGCGCCGCGACGATATCGTCGTGGCGGCTCATGAGATTGGTTCGATTTTCGCCGAGTTCGGTTGCGGCCACCGTCGCGATGAGGTGGGTGGCCATCACCATCTTCCGGCCATTGATCTCAAGGACCGGATGCAGCTTGCGCATCGGCGAAGGTGCCGAGGTCAGCGGCAGAAGCGGAACGACAACTCGCGTCTTGAAGTGGTCGAGCAGGTCGGATTGAACGTCGAGCAGATAGCCGCCTTCGATGCCGCTGGCGAAGACGTCATAGCGCGCCATCAGAATTGCCGATGTTCGGCGAGCGGGATGCCGTGCTTGTCGACATAGTCGTTCCAAGCGTCCATCGTCGCACGGTTCTCAAGCTTCCATAGCCGCGTTTTCTCCGCGGCAACCGCTTCCGCTATGCCGGCCTCCGCAGCCCGCGATACATTCACGTTGAGCCCCTTGGCTTCCGCCATGAGCTGCGAATCGATCGACAGATTAGCTGGCTGGCGATTTGCGTTCGTCGCAATCTTGCGCATGACGGTCACCTCAATATGCGCATAGTTCATGCGCATCGCTGCGTCAGCGCAACGAGGACTGCTAACCCTCCATTTCTTCGCGCAGCATCTCCAGCTCCAGCCACTCTTCCTCGAGTGCTGCGAGCGTCGCGCGCTCCTTGTCGAGCGCAGCAATGGTCTTCTGGAACGAGACAGGGTCGCGCTCGTAGAAGGCGGGATCGGCGATGTTGTTCTCGAGCCTGGCGATCGAGGCCGTCACCGCTTCGATCTTCTTCGGCAGGGAATCCAATGCGAATTTCTGCTTGAACGAGAGCTTCTTCGCCGGGCCCTTCGGCGCAGCCTGTTCGGCTTTCGGCGAAGCCTCGGCGGCCTCGGCCTTCGACCTCGCCTTGCGGTCTTCCAGCTTCGAGCCGCCACGCTGCGCCAGCATGTCGGAATAGCCGCCGGCATATTCGATCCAGCGGCCATTGCCCTCCGGCGCGATCACGCTGGTGACGGTGCGGTCGAGGAAGTCGCGGTCGTGGCTGACCAGGATCACCGTTCCGGCAAAGCCCGCGACCAGCTCCTGCAGCAGTTCCAGCGTTTCCATATCGAGGTCGTTGGTCGGCTCGTCGAGCACCAGGAGGTTCGCCGGCCGCGCCAGCACACGGGCGAGCAGCAGACGCGCGCGCTCGCCGCCCGAGAGCTCGCGCACTGGCGTGCGCGCCTGCTCCGGCTTGAACAGGAAATCCTTCATGTAGGAGACGACGTGGCGCTGCTCGCCGTTGACCAGCAGGTTCTCGCCGCGACCGTCGGTAAGATAATGCGCCAGCGTCTCCTGCGGATCGACCGCTTCGCGTTTCTGGTCGAGCGTCGCGATCTCCAGATTGACGCCGAGCCGCACGGTTCCGGCATCCGGCGCCAGCTCGCCGGTCAGCATCTTCAAAAGCGTCGTCTTGCCGGCGCCGTTCGGGCCGACCAGGCCGACGCGGTCGCCACGCTGGATCCGGGTCGAGAAACCCTTGACCACGGTGAGGTCGCCAAAACTCTTATCGATGCCCTTGGCCTCGACCACCAGCTTGCCGGATTCCGCGGCGTCGCTCGCCACCATGGTAGCGGTGCCTTCGGCGCCGCGATGGCCGCGAAAACGCTGGCGCATCGTCTGCAATTCGCCGAGACGGCGCATATTGCGCTTGCGCCTCGCGGTCACGCCGTAGCGCAGCCAGTGCTCCTCGCGCACGATCTGGCGGCCGAGCTTGTGCTGCTCGCGCTCTTCCTCCTCCAGCACCTGGTCGCGCCATTCCTCGAAATGGGCAAAGCCCTTGTCCAGCCGCCGCGTCTGGCCGCGATCGAGCCAGACGGTGGCGCGGGTGACGCGCTCCAGAAAACGGCGGTCGTGCGAGATCAGAATGACGGCGGACGAGGTGCGGGCAAGCTCCTCTTCCAGCCATTCGATCACGGAAAGATCGAGATGGTTGGTCGGCTCGTCGAGCAGAAGGATATCGGGTTCGGGCGCCATGACACGGGCAAGGGCGGCGCGCCGCGCCTCGCCGCCGGAGAGATCGCCCGGCTTCTCCTCACCGGTGAGGCCGAGATGTTCCATCAGATAGGTGGCGCGATGCGGATCGTCGGCCGGGCCGAGGCCGGCCTCGACATAGGCACGCACGGTGGCGAAGCCGTCCATGTCCGGCATCTGCGGCAGATAGCGGACCGTGGCCGAAGGCTGGCGGAAGACTTCGCCGTCCTGCGGCTCGACCATGCCGGCGGCGATCTTGAGCAGGGTCGACTTGCCCGAACCGTTGCGGCCGACCAGCGCAATCTTCTCGCCGGCGGATGCGCTTAGCGCCGCGCCGTCGAGCAGCGGGGTGCCGCCGAAGGTCAGTTTAATGCCGTCGAGATTGAGAAGTGGCGGCGCCATGTCTGGAATGTCAGCTTTCGGGAAGAGGATAGGGGTGGGCCAGAAGCAGCGCCCGGCCGCGCTCCAGCGCTATGCCAAGCCGCCCTCTGACTTCGTTGGATATAGTGAGCGAGGAGCCGAACGCCACCTCGACGTGGTCGAGCGGCCATTTCGCGCCGGTAACCGTCAGGCCTGCGAGCTCGGAGAAGCCGAGCACCGAAAACAGGGTGCCGTCCGCATAGTCGAAGGCGGCGCTACCCGGCAAAACGGGAACACCTTCCTGCGCGCCGCTTGTCAGCAGAACGGTCGTGCCCGCCTCGGCCAGTCGCACGGCGAGCGCCAGATGCAAGGAAGCATGGTCGGCGCGCTTGCCGCCGAAGGCGCCGGCCAGCACGAGGCTCGTGGCGCCGCGCTGGAGCGCTTCCGCTATGGCGAGCTCGCCATCGGTCATGTCCTTCTCGGCCGGGAAGACTTTTCGTGGGACGGAGGCCAGATCTTCGGGCAGGTTTGCCGGCACCGAGTCGAAATCGCCGACCCAGAGTTCCGGCATGAGCCCAAGCGTGCGGGCATGGCCGATGCCGGCATCGGCGGCGATGACGCGCGAACCAGCGATCTGGCGTTCGAGCCGGGGCGTGCGGATAAGCTCGCCGCCAAGCAGGATGGTGAATGTGCCCATGGCCGTCGCCCTTACCAGCCCTCCAAGTGAAACGGAAGCCGGATGCGCCGCGCTTCGGTTCCTGCCCGGACCATTAGCTGCCCGGCAAACTTCCGCTTGCGCGCCGCTTCGGCCGGGCCTATCTGTCGAGGCGCTCTAACGGGGTGCCGGACATTATCCGGCTGAGAGGCAATCAAGCCAACCCGCTGAACCTGATCCGGTTTGTACCGGCGGAGGGATTAGACGTTTCGGACCATCCGGCGCCTCAATTCCTTGTCACACGAACGAAGGAGGCGCCGATGCGCGCGATACTGTCCCGTCTAGTTCTGGCAACAGGCCTTGTTTCGCTTCTAGCCGGCGTTGCGCCTGCCGCGGCCAAGGACAAGCTCACCGTCTACACCTATGAAAGCTTCACCGCTGATTGGGGGCCTGGCCCGGCGGTGAAGAAGGAATTCGAAGCCGAATGCGGCTGCGACCTCGAATTCGTCTCGGTGGCCGACGGCGTCGCCCTACTCAACCGCGTCAAACTGGAAGGTGCCGGCACCAAGGCCGACGTCGTGCTCGGCCTCGACACCAACCTGACGGCGGACGCCAAGGCGAGCGGCCTGTTCGCGCCGCATGGCGAAATCTCCGGCATCAATGTGCCCGGCGGCTGGAAGGACGACACTTTCGTGCCGTTCGACTACGGCTATTTCGCCGTCGTCTATGACACGCAGAAGCTAAAAGTCCCGCCGAAGAGCCTCAAGGATCTGGTGGAAGGCAGCGGCACCGACAAGATCGTCATCCAGGATCCGCGCACGTCGACGCCCGGCCTCGGTCTGCTGCTCTGGGTGAAGTCGGTCTATGGCGACAAGGCGCCGGAGGCGTGGGCCAAGCTCAAGACGAAAGTACTGACGGTAACGCCGGGCTGGAGCGAGGCCTATGGCCTGTTCACCAAGGGCGAGGCGCCTATGGTGCTCTCCTACACGACCTCGCCGGCCTATCACATGGTGGCCGAGAACACCGAGCGCTACCAGGCGGCCTCTTTCGAGGAAGGCGAGTACTTGCAGATCGAGGTTGCCGGCGTTACCACAACGGGCGCCAAGAACCCGCTGGCGCAGAAATTCATCGCCTTCATGACCGGGCCGAAATTCCAGGACATCATTCCGGAGACAAACTGGATGTTCCCGGCCGGCAAGACCGACAAGCCGCTCAACCCGGCCTTCGACAAGTTGGTCAAGCCGACCAAGACGCTGCTGTTCAACCCGGCGGACGTCGCGGCTAACCGCAAAGCGTGGGTTGATGAGTGGCTGGCGGTGATGAGCAAGTAGGCCCGCTTTTAGCGTAAGATGATCGCTCTACGGCGCCCCCCTTTGTCCTGCCCATCCTTCGCAGCAGCTGCGCCGCGGCTACGGAGGGCAAACCGGACATCTCCCCCACAAGGGGGGAGATTGGCAGCTTCACCGGCGGCGGGCGATTTTCAACGTTGGCGATTGGCGAAAGCCGGCGCGACATCTGATCTCCCCCCTTGTGGGGGAGATGGCCGGCAGGCCAGAGGGAGGCGCGAAGGAACGCGACGTTGGCTGAATTCCAGCAAGGCGCAACGTGCAGCCGCGTCCTGACTCCCGCGTCACCGCCGGCGTCATCGCCCTTGCTGCCATCGCTGGGCTCATCGGTGGCGCGTTTGCCGGCCTCATGCTCGAAGGCGCACAGGACCTCTCCGGGGCCTATGCGGCTTTCGACGGTTATCTGTTTCGCGTCGCCCGCTTCACGCTCTGGCAGGCGCTGCTGTCGACGCTTCTGTCGGTCGCGCCGGCACTCCTGGTTGCACGTGCTTTGTCGCGGCATCCGGCCTTTCCAGGTCGCCGCCTGATCCTGCAGCTATTCGCCGTTCCGCTGGCGTTGCCGGCGATCGTCACCGCGCTCGGCATATTGGCGCTCTACGGCCGCGCCGGTTACTTTGCCGGCGTCTTCGCCGGGCGCGGCGGCGGAGAGTGGCCCGGCATCTACGGTCTCTCCGGGATCCTGGTCGCGCATGTCTTCTTCAACCTGCCCTTGGCCACGCGCCTGTTCCTCGAGGCGCTGGGCACCATTCCCGCCGACCAGTGGCGGCTGGCGAGCCAGCTTGGGATGGGCGCCCGGCCGGCCTTCCGGCTGATCGAATGGCCGGTGCTGCGCGCGGCATTGCCGGGCGTCGCCGGGCTGGTTTTCATGCTCTGCATCACTTCCTTCACCATCGTGCTGACGCTGGGCGGGGGCCCGGCTGCGACGACGCTGGAAGTGGCCATCTACCAGGCGCTGCGCTTCGACTTCGATCCGGCCCGTGCGGTGGTGCTGACGCTGCTGCAGATCGCACTGACGTTCGTGGTGGTCGCAGCGCTCACGCGGCTCGGCGCCAACACGGTCGGCGACGCCAATCTGCCGGTCGCGCCGCGCCGCTACCTTTCGGCTGGCCGGATCGAAAGCCTGCTGAATGCCGGCCTCATCGCGCTCGCCCTGCTGTTCGTCGCCGGACCGATGGTGGCGACGGTGGTTTCGGGCCTTCAGGCCGACCTCGGCAGATTGGCGGGCGAAGAGGCGGTGCGCCGCGCCACGCTCACCAGCGCCGGCCTCGCGTTGCTCGCGGCACTGCTCAGCGTGTCGCTGTCGCTGGCATTGATCGCGGCGCGGCGCGCATTGGCTTTGCATCGCCGTGCGGGCAGTGCCATGTCGCTGCTCGAACATGCCGCCGACACCGGGGCCGGCTTCGTGCTCGTCGTGCCGCCGATCGTGCTTGGCGCCGGCTGGTTCCTGGCGCTGCGTAGCATCACCGATGTGTTTGCCGTCGCGCCGGTCATGGTCGTCACCGTCAACGCGGTGATGGCAATGCCGTTCGCCATACGCGCCATTCGACCGGCCTATGACGCGGCAAGCGAGCGTCATGAGCGGCTTTGCCTGGCGCTCGGCGTAGCCGGTTGGAGCCGGCTCAGCCTGATCGACTGGCCGTCGCTCAGGCGGCCTTTAGCGACCGGCCTCGCCTTCGCCATGGCGCTGTCGCTCGGCGATCTCGGCGTGATCGCGCTGTTCGGCAGCGATTCTGTGCAGACCTTGCCCTATCTTCTGCTCGCGCGGATGGGCAGCTACCGGACCGCGGACGCCGCGGGACTTGCCTTGCTGCTCGGCCTCGTTTGCCTGATGCTGGTCGTCGCCGCCGATTGGCTGGGGCGGGAAGCGAAGGCATGACATCGACGGACAACGGCATCGCGACAGGGAAGGCGCTGACCGTCACACTCGAAGACGCGTCGTTCAGCTATGGCGAGGCGTCCTTCCGCTTCAATACCGAGTTCGCGGCTGGCAGGATCACCGCGATCATGGGTCCGAGTGGCTCCGGCAAGTCGACGCTGCTCAATCTGATAGCCGGCTTCGAAACGCCCGATACCGGCAAGGTGCTGATCGGCGGCATCGACCTTGGCAACGTGCCGCCCTCGGCGCGACCGGTGTCGATGGTGTTCCAGGAAAACAATCTGTTCGCGCATCTCACGGTCGAAGCCAATGTCGGGCTCGGCCGCTCGCCGTCGCTGAAGCTCGGCGATGCCGATCGCGCCGCCGTCGCCGAGGCGCTGGCGCGCGTCGGCCTGGCCGGCAAGGAAAAGCGGCTGCCGCGCGAGCTCTCCGGCGGCGAGCGGCAGCGCGTCGCGCTGGCGCGGGTGCTGCTGCGCGCCCGGCCCGTCTTGTTGCTCGACGAACCTTTCGCGTCGCTCGGTCCGGCGCTGCGCGAGGACATGCTCGACCTTCTCGCCGGCATCCATGCCGAGCGCAAAATGACGGTGCTGTTCGTCACCCATCAGCCGGAAGATGCGCGCCGGATCGGCCAGGACGTGGCCTTTCTCGATGAGGGCAGGATCGCGGCGACCGGGCCGGCCGACGATTTCTTCGATCGCTCTGGACCGGATGCGTTCAGGCGCTATATCGGCGATCGAGGCGGCACCGTTGCCGGATCACAACATATTGCCCGGAAGCGGACATAATTTACGGTCAAACCGTCAATGGGTGATCCGGCGTTTGCTTGCCTTGTCCGGGGGAGTGTGGCTAGGTCCGGCCATGCTGGTCCGGCGGGGCCGTGATTTGCCGAAATATTTCGAAAGGAAGCCGATCTGTCGACCGGCGTTGAAAAAGTGTGGATGAGGCCACTGGCACGATTTTTCGCGCTGGCGGGCGTCGCCGTGGCGCTGGCCAGCTGCCAGATGTTCACGCCGCCGGACGTGCAGGAGAGCGGCTTCCAGCCTTCAGACAAGCCGATCACCGTCGACAATGTCGTCGCCAACGCCAAGCTCGCCGAAATGGCGAAAGCGCAGCATCCGCGCATTCTCGCTACCTATGGCGGCGAGTATTCGGATCCGAAGCTGGAGCGCATGGTGGCCAAGGTCGTCGGCAATCTGACGGTGGTGTCTGCCAACCCCACACAGACCTACCGCATCACCATCCTCAACTCGCCCAACGTCAATGCCTTCGCGCTGCCGGGCGGCTATCTCTATGTGACGCGCGGCCTGCTGGCGCTGGCCAATGATTCCTCCGAGCTTGCCGCCGTCATCGCGCATGAGATGGGTCACGTCACGGCCAATCACGGCCTGCAGCGGCAGCAGCTCGAGGCCGAGGAGGGGTTGGCGACCAAGGTGGTTTCCGATGTGCTCGGCGACAGCCCGACCGCCAAGGCGGCGCTCATCCGGGGCAAGCTGAGGCTCGCGCAATTCTCGCGCAACCAGGAACTGCAGGCCGACGCCATCGGCATCAAGTCGATCGGCGAGGCGGGCTACGATCCTTACGCCGCCGGTCGCTTCTTGCAGTCGATGTCGGCCTACACGGATTTCCGTTCGGTCAGCGGCGCAACCGACGCCAGCCTCGACTTCCTGGCGACGCATCCCAACACGCCGCAGCGGATCGAATTGGCGCAGCGCCTGGCGCGCAATTTCGGCCCGCCCGGCGTCGGCACGCGCGACCGCGACGCATTCCTCGCCGGTATAGACGGCCTGCTTTATGGCGACACGCCGGAAGAGGGCTATGTGCGCGGCCAGACCTTCATGCACCCCAATCTTGGTGTCTCCTTCACCGTTCCGGACGGTTTCGTCATCGACAATTCGGCGGCCGCCGTCACCGCGACCGGGCCCGGCGACATCGCCATTCGTTTCGACGGCGTGGCGATCGACAAGTCGGTCTCGCTCGCCGATTACATCCGCAGCGGCTGGGTGGCGGGACTCGAAGACACCAGCGTGCGCCAGGAGACGATCAACGGCAACGAGGCGGCGACGGCGCATGCAACCGCGCAAGGCTGGCAGTTCGACATCGCGGTGATCCGCGCCGGCGGGCAGGTCTACCGGCTGCTGACGGCGGCGCCCTCGGCCAGCGCGTCGCTGGATCCGGTCGCGCGCTCGGTCAGCGGCTCTTTCCGTGTGCTGAGCCCGACCGAGAAGGCGGCGCTGAAGCCGCTGCATATCCGGGTCGTCACCGTCCAGGCCGGCCAGACGATGGGCTCGCTGGCCGCACAAATGGTCGGCGTCGACCGCAAGCTCGACCTGTTCAGGGTGCTCAATGCCATGTCGCCGGGCGCCAGCGTGTCGGCCGGCGACAAGGTCAAGATCGTCACGGACAAGTAAGCCCAGAGCGGCCAGAAACCGCTATTGGCCGGGGTTGCTGTCAGGTCGCTGTATTACCGCCGCACCTGGATCGTCGGCGGTCGGCGATAGCAGCATCGCCACCATCGCCGATGCCATCAACCGTTGCTGTTGTCGCCGCTGCCGCGTTCGGGCGGCGAGTGATCGTTGTCGCCGGCATTGCCGCGCCAGGGCACCGGCTCGATTGGCACCAGAGGCGCCTTTGGCGTGGTGATCTTCGGCGGTTGTACTGGTGGCGCGGGAGTGCGGATCACCTTTATCTTCGTGACCACCTTCGTCACCACCTTGGGCTTGCATACCGCGATCGACATTTCACTTCGCCTGGGTAAGAGACCGAGAATGGCCATCGAGTAGGCCTCTTGCCGGTCAATGCCGGCTCTGAGGAAAGCCAAGGCCCGGGCCGCGTCCGCCGGCACGCCATTGCGGCCGTCCCGGAAGATCACCGCAAGGTCCTTGGTGGCATCGACGTGCCCCATGGCCGCCGCCTTGAGCAGCAAATCGAGTCCCTTGGCGGTATCACGCTGGACGCCCACACCATCGAACAAGGCGCGCCCCAAGGCAGTCATGCCGTAGGGATCTCCCTTGTCCGATGCCTGCGCATAGAGGCTGTTGGCTTTGGTCAGATCCGGAGCCGCCCCCATTCCGGACGCGGCGATGTAGCCGAGCTCGTAAACGGCGCGGATGTGCCCCTTGTCGGCCGCTTCCTGGATCGCTTTCGTTGCGTCATCAACCCTGCCCGACGCCAGCAGCGCCCGCCCCAGCTCGTAACGGAAGCGGGCGACATCAGGGTAGGACTTCACCGCCGCCTCGCAAGCCTCGACGGCGCCGCTGCCGATCTCGTTTGGCAACCGGCCCGAGACTACGCCCTGCAGGTCGAGCGGCTCGCCGGCGGCCTGGTCGCAGGGCTCGACGTTCGGCGACAGTTTCACCGTCGCCTGTTTCGCGGCGTTGCCCACGCGGATCTGGAAGCCAACGTCAACAGGTGCGGGTGAGCCGATCTGCGGCTCGTAGCGCAGATTGCCGATCTCAGCGGCCATCAGACTCGATTGCGGCGAAAGCACGCGATCAGGCAGGGACAGCGTCCCGGTCGCCGGGTAGCCCGCAAGTTTGAGGCTGAGGGAGGCATCCTTGGCCGGCAAATCCAGCTTCAGCGGCACGGGGCCGACGCCGACCGGGACCCGGATGTCGCGATTTCCGATCGCTTCGGCGGCAGCGGCGACCTGGATTCCGCGCTCCGCCGTTTGCTGGTCCTGCTCAGCGTCGGGCGGCTGCGCGGGCTGTTCCGTCCCGCGCATCAGCACCACGTCGTCGAGCAGCGACGAATTCTCCCACGGAACCTGCTTGCCGTTGGTCGCCTTGACCACATCGCGGCGCACGGCCGCCATCACCGAACGTATCTCCTGGTTCGGCGCCAGCGCGCGGCGCGAGAAGGCGGACGAGAACGGGCTGAGGTCGCCGGATCCGTCATAGGCTACCGCACCGGGCTCGGTCGCAAAGGCAATCAGCGTGTTCTGCGACCCTGTCACCTGCGCGAGCCCGCTGTCGCCCGCGACGATTAATTGGTCGCGCAGCCAGTAATCCTTGCGCGGGAAAGGATCGTTGCGGCAGGCATCGAGGATGATCATCTGCACCTTCGATCTCGAGCGCAGCTGTCGCAATATGTCATCGACCTTGATGGCCTGGACCTCCATGTCGGCCGCGTCTTTCAGCGACGCATCGACCGGGATCAGGAAATTCTCACCGCCGACCTGAAAGCCATGGCCGGAATAATAGACAACCGCCAGATCGGCACCGTCCGCGGCCGCGAGATAGTTGCGGAACTTCTCTTCGAACTGGAGCCTGGTGAGGTCCTTGGCGGCGAACACCTCGAAGCCGGCCAGCCGGAATGTCTTCGATACATCCTCGGCATCCTTGTCCGGATTCTTGAGGGCCGGGATTTCGCGGTATTGCGAATTGCCTATGACGAGGGCAACCCGTCGATCGGCATGCGCTTCGAACGTCGTGAGACCCACGAGGATCAAGGCTGCAAGGAGCGCGCAGCATCGCAGCATGACAAATCCCCCATATGTATGATCTGGAGGCTTCAAAGAGGCCAATTGCGACGCAATGGTCTGTTAAAGACCTCACAATCCAGCGGTATGGATGACGGAAAATCGCCCCGTTGGCTATATTTTCTTATTTACTAAATACCTATCGCCGGATCGAGGTAGGGTTGGCCTCAGGCGGCTTTCGCCAAAAATTCCGGGTTCTGTTTCACCAGGGCCAGCTTCAGCTTTTCCATGGCGCGGGCCTCGATCTGGCGGACGCGTTCCTTGGAGATGCCGAGCTGTTCGCCAAGCGATTCCAGCGTGGCGCCGTCATCGCTCAGCCTGCGCTCCTCGATGATGCGAAGCTCGCGGGCGTTGAGCGCGCCGAGCGCGCTCTTCAGCCAGACGGCCCGGCGCTGGACATCGATCCGCTCGCCGACGATCTCGTCGGGAAGCGGATCTTCGGAGACCAGGAAATCCATCCGCTCGGCCGCGCCGTTTTCGTCGGCCAAGGGCGCGTTGAGCGAGCTGTCGGGCGAGGACAGGCGCGAATCCATCATGGCCACGTCGGATTCGGGCACGCCGAGCGCCGCCGAGACCTCACGGTAGAGCGAGGCGTTGGAAAGCGGCTCAGCGCCGTGGGCCAGTCGGGCGCGCAAGCGCCTGAGGTTGAAGAACAGCGCCTTCTGCGCCGAGCTGGTGCCGCCGCGCACGATCGACCAGTTGCGCAGGATATAGTCCTGCATCGAGGCGCGGATCCACCAGGTCGCATAAGTCGAAAAGCGAACTTCCCGTGCGGGCTCGAAACGAGCCGCCGCCTCGAGGAGGCCAACATGGCCCTCCTGGATCAGGTCGCCGAGCGGCAGGCCATAGTGGCGGAATTTCGAGGCCATGGAGATCACCAGGCGCATATGCGCGACGGTGATCCTGTGCAGCGCGTGCTGGTCGTTCTCTTCCTTCCAGCGAAGCGCAAGGACATGCTCTTCGTCACGCTCGAGATAGGGAGCCTTCATTGCCGCCCGGACCAGTGTCCGTCCTGCCGCGTCCTCGATCATGCCGGCTCCTGTTGGCGGTGATTGAACTTCCAGCGGTTGAAAAGACGCCGCCGCGCCCTACAACAGCCATGCAACGTGTCAGGCGCATGGATGGTTCCGCCGCCCCGAGGGGGAAGATGTTGCCAGCGGGACCATTTTGTTATTGGCCGGGAAATGCCGCTTGGGGATTTTCCGGCGATTTTGAGTATCAGATTTCTGGCAGAGTCGATTTTTGAAATCTTATTCCTTATTTTGCGGCCTTCTATCTGTCAGTTTCCGGCTCTCACAATCGCACCGGGGCACCGGTCAAAACGGGATCACATAAAAATGAAATGGCTCACATCGCTCCTTATCGCCGGCACGTTGCAGGTTCTGGCGGCCACCGCTGGTCATGCCGGCGCCAATCTTGACCAGATCAAACAGGCCGGTGTGCTCAAGGTCGGTACTGAAGGCACCTACGCGCCCTTCACCTACCATGACGAATCCAACGCCCTCGTCGGCTTCGACGTCGAGATCGCCAAGGCCATCGGCGACAAGCTCGGCGTCAAGGTTCAGTTCCTCGAAGGCAAGTGGGACGGTCTGATCGCAGGCCTCGACGCCAACCGCTACGACGCCGTTATAAACGAGGTCGGCATCACCGACGCCCGCAAGGCCAAGTATGATTTCTCCGATCCCTATATCGCCTCGAAGGCGGTGCTGATCGTGCGCGGCGACAATACCGACATCAAGACCTTCGCCGATCTCAAGGGCAAGAAGTCGGCGCAGTCGCTGACCTCGAATTTCGGCAAGCTGGCCGAGAAGAATGGCGCCGAACTGGTCGGCACCGACGGCTTCGACCAGTCGATCCAGCTTCTGCTCACCGGCCGCGCCGACGCCACCATCAACGACAGCCTGTCCTTCCTGGATTTCAAGAAGCATAAGCCGGACGCCAATGTGAAGATCGCCGCGCAGGAAGAGAATGCCGACTATTCCGGCGTCATCGTGCGCAAGGGCGATCCGGAACTGGTCGCGGCCATCAACAAGGCGCTGGCCGACATCAAGGCCGACGGCACCTACAAGAAGATCGCCGACAAGTATTTCGGCCAGGACGTTTCGAAGTAAGCCGAACAGTCTTTTGCCTGAATGCCGGCGGGCCGTCTTTGACGGCTCGCCGGTTTTTGCATGATAGTCAGTCCATACGGGGGAACGCGCCGCCGTATCTGGAAAGGAGAAGCGCCCCGTGCCGCACTGGCTGCAATTGATGCTGGAATCGCTGCCGACGCTGTTATGGGCGGCGCTGATCTTCACCGTGCCGCTGACACTTCTGTCCTTCGCGCTGGGGCTTATTGCCGGGCTGCTGACGGCGCTGATCAGACTGTTCGGCCCGAAGCCGCTGGTCGCGCTGGTGCGCTTCTATGTCTGGATCTTCCGCGGCACGCCGCTGCTCGTGCAGCTGTTCCTGATCTTCTATGGCCTGCCGTCCGTTGGCATCCTGCTCGATGCCTTCCCCGCGGCGCTGATCGGCTTCACGCTCAACATCGGCGCCTACACCTCCGAGATCATCCGCGCCGTCATCGGCTCCGTGCCGAAGGGCCAGTGGGAGGCGTCCTATTCGATCGGCATGACCTGGAGCCAGGCGATGCGGCGCACCATCCTGCCCCAGGCAGGACGCGTCGCGGTGCCGCCGCTCTCCAACACCTTCATCTCGCTGGTCAAGGACACCTCGCTGGCGGCCGCAATCACGGTTCCGGAAATGTTCCAGGCCGCGCAGCGCATTGTCGCCACCACCTATGAACCGCTGATCCTCTATGTCGAGGCGGCGGCGCTCTATCTCGCATTGAGCTCGGTGCTGTCGGCGCTACAGGCGCGGCTGGAGGTACGACTCAACCGCTATGGCGGGTTCCTGGAGGCCAACGCATGATTGGCCTGACCGACATCGAAAAGCATTTTGGCGACAATCTTGTCCTGAAGGGCGTCACCGTCAGCATCGACGAAGGCAGCGTCACGGCGCTGGTCGGCCCTTCCGGCGGGGGCAAAAGCACGCTGCTGCGTTGCATCAACCTGCTGGAGATCCCGTCGTCCGGTTCCCTGCGCATCGGCGAGGAGACGCTTGCGTTCCATCCGGGCGGCAAGGTGCCGGCAAAAGATATCCAGCGCATCCGCCTGCAGACCGGCATGGTGTTCCAGAACTTCCAGCTCTTCCCGCATCGCACGGCGATCGAGAATGTCATGGAAGGGCTGGTGACGGTGCTGAAATGGCCAGAGCCGAGGGCGCGCGAGCGGGCGACGGCGCTGCTCGAAAAGGTCGGCATGGCGCACAAGGCCGATGCCTGGCCGGCGACGCTATCGGGCGGCCAGCAGCAGCGCGTGGCGATCGCCCGCGCGCTGGCGCCGTCGCCGCGTGTTTTGCTCTGCGACGAGCCCACCTCGGCGCTCGATCCGGAGCTGGCGCAGGAAGTAGTCGACGTGCTTGGGCAACTCGCTCGCGAAGGCACGACCATGGTCATGGCCACGCATGATCTGAGGCTCGCCTCGAAGATCGCGCAGGAGGTCGTCTTCCTCGATGCCGGCGCGATCGTCGAGAAGGGTCCGGCCTCGGTCGTGTTCGACAATCCGGAGCGCGAGCGGACGAAGCGCTTCATTGCCTCGCTGCGCCAGGAGGAGGCGCAGAAGGAAGGTGGCGGCGCATAACCTTCGATAGGCCTTTCGGAAACAAAAAACCCGGCGCGAGGCCGGGTTCTTCGTAACTTAAAGGCGAAAAAGCTCAGGCAGCTTCTTCCTGTTCGGATTCTTCATTGTCGGCCTTGGCGCCGCGCTTCGGGCCCTTGTTAAGGTTGACCTCGATGAGGCGCACCGCCTCGGTCTCCGACATGCGGTTCACCGCGGCGATCTCACGGGCCATGCGGTCGAGCGCGGCTTCATAGAGCTGACGCTCGGAATAGGACTGCTCGGGCTGGTTGTCGGCGCGGTAGAGGTCGCGCACGACTTCCGAGATCGAGATCAGGTCGCCGGAATTGATCTTGGCATCGTATTCCTGGGCGCGGCGCGACCACATGGTGCGCTTGATGCGGGCGCGGCCCTGCACGACCTTCAGCGCGCGGTCGACATAATCCTCTTCCGACAGCTTGCGCATGCCGATCGACGTCGCCTTGGCGACCGGCACCTTCAGCCGCATCTTGTCCTTCTGGAAATCGATGACGAACAGTTCCAGCTTGTGACCCGCAACTTCCTGCTCGTCGATCGCGACGATCTGGCCGACGCCATGCGCCGGATAGACGATGAACTCGCCAGTCTTGAACCCGTGGCGGGCCGCTGTGGACTTCTTCTGCGGGGTGATCGTTGCCATTACGCCCTGAACTCCTTAGTTGTGCCGCCGGCATCATGCCGGCGCGAACCCATGAGGCCGGCGATAGCCGACCATTAGCCGCGCAACAGGATGAACCCACCGGAAAAGCAGAGGACCGGCATATCGCACAAATGCGACCGCCTGCCCCAGATCGCTCTGGTCCGGATTTAAAAGCTCACCTTTCAGTGATTTGGGGCGTTAGCGCCATAAATCGACGTCGTGTCACCGGCATGTTTGGCTTATGTAACACAAAAAGTCGGAAGAATCAAGGTTTTGCTGCGTTCGCTAACGCCAAGCAAAGACCCTGCCTGTCAAGACAGTATTTGTATCGGCCCCGTTACGCGGCGTCATGCCAGCGCTGTCGGCCTCTTTATCAATCACCCTCGCCGGGTTCGGTCGAGAAATATTTCTCGAACTTCCCGGTCTCGCCGTCAAACGTCTTTGCGTCGGCCGGCGGTTCTTTCTTGGCCGTGATGTTGGGCCATTTCTCGGCGTATTCGGCGTTGATCTGCAACCATTTGTCGAGACCGCCCTCGGTATCCGGCTTGATCGCATCCGCCGGGCATTCGGGCTCGCACACGCCGCAGTCGATGCACTCGTCGGGATGGATGACGAGCATGTTCTCGCCCTCGTAGAAACAGTCGACCGGACAGACCTCGATGCAGTCCATATATTTGCATTTGATGCAATTGTCGGTCACTACATAGGTCATTGCAGGCTCCGGAACGTCCCATTTTGTTGGGCTTTTTTGGCTGAGGTAACGCCTTTGCCCGCCGCATGCAAGGGCAGGGATTGCCGGCGGAGCCGGAGGGCCGGAAAGGAATTCCGGCCGCAAGAGCGGATCGAGGTCACCGAGCCTGATCGCTGCGCAGGTTTGGTTGAACTGCTCGGGCCGCGCCCCGGACCCGTCATGTCTCAATCGTCGCCGAGCAGACGGTCGGTCTGGCGGCGCTCGCGCTTGGTCGGGCGGCCGCTGCCGGCCTCGCGCAGTGCCGGAATGGCGTCCGCGACAGCCTCGCCTTTGGGCGTCGGCGTCGGCGACAAGTCCTCGTAAAGCAGGCGCGCTTCATCGGCTGGCCCGCGCCGCGTGCCGCAACCCAGCACTTTCCAGACCAGGATACGGCCCTCGAGCGTGATGGTCAGCACGTCGCCGGGCTTCACCAGCTCGGAGGCCTGCGCTGCTTTGTCGCGATTGATGCGCACGCGTCCGGCAACGACGACCTTCGCCGCCAAGGACCTCGACTTCACCGCGCGCGAGAAGAACAGCCATTTGTCGATGCGCTGGCGGTCTTCTCCAATCATCGGGCTAGCTTTGCTGGAGCATGATCTTATCCGAAAACCGGTTCCCGCTTTTCGCTGACGCGGTCCTTCGGTTCGGGATCATGCTCTAGCCTATTTCTTCAGCTGATCGCGCAATGCTGCGAGCTTGGCGAAGGGCGAATCCGGATCGAAGCGCTGCGGGCGCTCATCGCGCGGCTTGCCCTGGAAGGCCGGCTTGCCGCCAGGAGCGTTGCCCTTGCCGTCCTGCCTGTTGCCCTTCCAGTCGGGCCGGCCCTCGCGGCGGCCCCCCTCGTGGCGATCCGGGCGCTCGCCTTGCGGCCGCCCTTCGCGGCGTTCACCGCCCTCGCGGCGGTCGCCTGCATCCGGCCTCGGCTTGAATTTCGAGCGGTCGAAGCGCGGCTTGCCGGCGCCGTCGCGCTGCTCGCGGCGGCCTTCATGGACCGGCCGGTCGCCGGGCTGGCCGCCCGCGGCGCCCGTCTGGCCGTCGCGCGCCGGCTGGCCACCGCGCTGGCGATTGTCGCGACGGTTGTCGTGGCGCTGGCGGGGGCGTGGGTGGTCGAAACGCGCCTGACGCCACAGAAGGACAGGCTTCGGTTCTTCAGCCTCGGCCGCCATTTCGGCGGTGACGACTCCCGTCGCCGGTTCAGCCGATGCGGTGGTCTCGCTAGCGGTCGGCGTCTCTACCGGGGAGGACTCGACCTGGTCCGAGGGTGCGCCTTCCTCCGTCATGGCTTCGTTGGCCAGCTCATCGCCTTGCGGGGCCGGCTCGCCTGCTGCCGCGGTTTGCGTGGACGCTTCCGCTGCCACGGTCTCCTGTCCGGTTGTTTCGTCGACAGGCTCGGCCGTGCTTTCTGCCGGGGTTTCCAGCGCTGGGATTTCTGCGCTAGCCGTCCCCGGGGCCTCGACGGATGCTGGCTCGGCGGCAACCTCGGGAGTGGGCGCCTCCGTCGCCTGCGTGGCAAGGGCTGCCTCTTCGGCGGCGAGTTTCGCCGCCGCTGCCTCGCGGGCGGCATTGTCCTGGGCTTCGAGCTTCGCCTTCACTTCGGCGGCAGGCTTCGCCTCGGAGCGATAGCCGAGACCCTTGAGGATCTCTTCCATGTCGTCGGCAGTGGCGCCGAGGATCGACATCATCGGCGGCGTCACCATGAAGGCGTGGCCGTCATAGGCGCCGTCCGGTCGCTGTCCGAGGCCGGGCTTCCAGTTGGTCGCCGGGCGGATGAGGTCGGCAAGCCGCTCCAGGATATCGACGCGTACGGCGCGGCGGCCGAGATTGCGATAGCCGGCGAGCTTGTAGAAGGTCTTGTCGAAAGCCGGATCGATGACGACAGAGGTGCGGCCCGAGGCCAGCGCGTGCACCACGTCGCCGAAGCCCGGCTTGTCCTTGCCGTCGTTCTTCAGCGCCCATAGCAGCGTCACCAGACCGGCCGGCGCCGGCTTGATCAGCGCCGGCACGAAGACGTGGTAGGCACCGAAGCGCACGCCGAGCCGGCGCAGCGCGGCCCGGCCTTCCTGATCGAGCGACTTCATCTCTTCGGCTATGTCGCGACGATTGATCAGGCCGAAATGCTCGACGAGTTGGAACGCGATGCCGCGCGCGATGCCGGTAAGCTGGTCGGCATTCTTCAAATCGACCAGGGGCTTCAAAAGCGACTCGATCTGGAAATTGACGAAACGCTCGGCGCGCGCCGCGACCTTGTCGCGGGCAGGGCCGGTCAGCTGCTCGTCGGCAAGCAGGACCAGGCGCGGCTTCAGCGCCTCGTCACCGCCGACCAGCGTCCCGATCGGCGCGCCGATCCAGCGCAGGACGCCGTCGGAGCCCAAGGCCAGGTCGCCATTGGCGCAGGCGGCAAAGCGTTCGGCGCGCGCGTCGAACTCGGCCGCGAGCGCCTTCTGGGCGGCGGTGCGCACCGCCTTGGCGTCCTCGCCGCCGGCGCTCTGGTCGGCGGTGAAGCGGAACCCCTGCAACTCGCCGACATGATGGCCTTCGACGAGGACAGTTCCGGTTGGGCTGATTTCGGCTTCAGGCATGGTATTTTCTCTAAGGCGCCGCATGAGGACGGAAGTCCTGCGGTCTACGAAGCGTTTCGTCAACCGCTCATGCAGCGCATCCGACAATCTGTCTTCGATTTCGCGCGTCTTTTCCTGCCAGTGTAGCTGATCGGCCAGCCATCCAGGACGGTTTGAGACGAAAGTCCAGGTGCGGATCTGCGCGATCCGATGCGAGAGCGTGTCGATGTCGCCTTCCGTCGTATCGGCGCGCCGCACTTGCTCGGCCATGTAATTCTCATCGACATGGCCATGGCGCGCAAGGTCCATATAGATAGAGGCGATGAGATCGGCGTGCTGGGCCGGCGCGATCTTGCGGTAGTCGGGGAGCGCGCAGGCTTCCCAGAGCAGCGCGACACGCTCCTTGCCGGTGGCCAAAGCGCGGATGTCGCTGTCCTTCGACAAATGCTCCAGCGCCTGAGCGTCGACAGCCGGCAGCGCGCGGGTCAGCCCCTCGACCGGCGCATTGGTCTCGGTCGAGCGCTTGAGCGCGTCGAGGCTGGAAAAATCGAAATCGGCGGTGCGCCATTGCAGCACCTTCACCGGGTCGAAGTCGTGCGCCTCGATCTTGGCGACCAGATCGTCGTCAAACGGGTCCACCTGACCGGTGACGCCGAACGTGCCGTCGCGCAGGTGCCGGCCGGCGCGGCCGGCGATCTGGCCGAGCTCGGCCGCGCTCAGGTTGCGGTATTGATAGCCGTCGAACTTGCGGTTCTGGGCGAAGGCAACGTGCTCGAGGTCGAGGTTCAGCCCCATGCCGATGGCGTCGGTCGCGACGAGATAGTCGACGTCGCCGGATTGGAAGATCTCGACCTGGGCGTTGCGGGTGCGGGGCGAGAGCGCGCCGAGCACGACGGCCGCACCGCCCTGCTGACGGCGGATCAGCTCGGCGATGGCATAAACCTCGTCGGCCGAGAAGGCGACGATCGCGGTGCGCCGCGGCAGCCGGGTCAGCTTCTTCGACCCGGCATAGGCAAGGTGCGACAGGCGCGGCCGCGTCACCACCGACACGCCCTTCAACAGGCGCTGCAGGATGCCGTGCATGGTGGCCGCGCCCAGCAGCAGCGTTTCCTGGCGGCCCCGCAGATGCAGGATGCGATCGGTGAAGATATGGCCGCGCTCGAGATCGCCGGCGAGTTGCACCTCGTCGATGGCGACAAAGGCGGCGTCAGTCTCGCGCGGCATGGCCTCGACGGTGCAGACCGAATATTTTGCGCCGGCAGGGACGATCTTCTCCTCCCCGGTGATCAGCGCCACCTTGTGGGCGCCGACCTTTTCGCAGACGCGCGCATAGACCTCGCGGGCGAGCAGCCTCAGCGGCAGGCCGATGATGCCGGTCTCGTGCGCGACCATGCGCTCGATGGCGAGATGGGTCTTGCCAGTGTTGGTGGGGCCGAGCACGGCCGTCACGTCACGGCCCGAAAGGATCAGCGGCTGGGAGTGTTTCGGCTGGATATTCATCGGCTCGGAAATAAGTGCTTCTGCCGCTTTGATTGTTCAAGCATGATCTTTCTCCGAAAACCGGTTCCCACTTTTCGGGATCGTGCTTTTGATCGGAGGCGCGGCGGCGCCGCCGCGTGTGACAGCCGACACATAGGGATTTAGGACGCCGAGCGAAAGCGGAATGTTCTTTTAGGGGGCGGGCGGGAATCGGCGGACCCGGTCAAAACCGGCTGCTGTTAACGGCTGGAACGAGTCTGGAACGAATCGGCGACGAATCGCTGACTCGTTCTGATTCAGGTTTTGTTCACGGCTATATGTGGATTTTTTGACGGTGAGTCTCACCACATGCTGAATCGGGAAACTGGCCCGATTCATGCTTCGGCTCCGCCAGGATCTAGCGGCAGTTAACTTTCGCTGGTGAAAGGTCGCGCTCTGTTCGAGGACCATCGTCAAGGTTATGAATTTGTTGATTTTTCTTAATCGCTTTTAACGATTGGAATAACGCTTTCGCCCTTTGCCGTTAACTTTTCGGCCAAAGCCAGAACGAATCGGCGACGAATCAGAGATGCAAGGAGTTCCCCGGTTTGTTCACCCCTAGATATGGTGTTATCCACAGCTTGCCCACCGAAAACTCACAGCTTGTGAAGCGGGTTGCGTACAGGGCTCGACGCGGTCGTTAACCTTTGCGTCCCGAATGGAGGCAAGGTGTCGCGCTGCCGCCGCCGGCAGGCCACAACAAGCGGCTCCAGCGCCGGAGCCGCCCTTGGCGATAATGTGTGTCAGGCGAAGTATTGGCCGCCATTGGCGGTGATGGTCGAACCGGTGATGAAGCCGGCCTCGTCGGAAGCCAGGAAGACGACGCAGCGCGCGATCTCTTCCGGTTCGCCGAGCCGGCCGACGGGGATCTGCGGGATGATGCGCTCGTTGAGCACCTTCTCGTCGATCGCCTTGACCATCTCCGTCGCGATATAGCCGGGGCAGATCACGTTGACGGTTATGCCGGCGCGGGCGCCTTCCTGGGCAAGAGCCTTCGAGAAGCCGATGTCGCCGGCCTTCGAGGCCGAATAATTGGCCTGGCCAGCCTGGCCCTTCTGGCCGTTGATCGAGGAAATGGTGATGACGCGCCCGAACTTGCGGTCGCGCATGCCGCTCCACAGCGGGTGCGTCATGTTGAAGACGCCGGAGAGGTTGGTGTCGATGACCTCCTTCCACTGCGCGGGCGTCATCTTGTGGAACATGGCGTCGCGGGTGATGCCGGCATTGTTGACCAGAACCGAGACCGCGCCGAGATCTGCTTCGATCTGCTTGATGCCGGCGGCGCAGGCATCGTAGTCGGCGACGGACCATTTGTAGACCGGGATGCCGGTCTCGGCCGTGAATTTCTGGGCCGCCTCGTCATTGCCGGCATAGTTGGCCGCGACCGAATAGCCGGCGTTCTTCAAGGCGACCGATATCGCAGCACCAATGCCGCGCGATCCGCCGGTGACGATTGCTACCTTGGACATGAAGTTCCTCCCTTTAAATTCGGCTGAGCGAATAGGCAGTAGCGAATAGCGAGTAGGGGTCTGATGTCCCTCCGCGCGTCGCTTTTTCTTTCCTATTCGCTACTCCCTATTTGCTATTCGCTTAGAGCGCTTCGACACACATGGCGACGCCCATGCCGCCGCCGATGCACAGCGTGGCAAGTCCCTTCCTGGCGCCGCGGCGGCGCATCTCGTAGACCAGCGTGTTGAAGATGCGGGCGCCGGACGCGCCGATCGGATGGCCGATGGCGATGGCGCCGCCGTTGACGTTGACGATCGAGGGGTCCCAGCCCATGCCCTGGTTGACGGCGCAGGCCTGGGCGGCGAAGGCCTCGTTGGCCTCGACGAGATCGAGGTCCTTGACCGACCAGCCGGCCTTCTCCAGCGCCCGCTTCGAGGCGGGGATCGGCCCGGTGCCCATGATCGCCGGGTCGACGCCGGCGGTCGCCCAGGAGGCGATGCGCGCCAGCGGGGTGATGCCGCGGCGTGCGGCCTCCGCCTCGGTCATCAGCAGCGCGCCAGCGGCG
Source organism: Mesorhizobium sp. WSM4976 (assembly GCF_029625685.1). Taxonomy (NCBI): domain Bacteria; kingdom Pseudomonadati; phylum Pseudomonadota; class Alphaproteobacteria; order Hyphomicrobiales; family Phyllobacteriaceae; genus Mesorhizobium; species Mesorhizobium sp. WSM4976. Next base: position 69,435 of record NZ_JARTVT010000011.1, on the reverse strand, counting down.
CCGTCATTGATTCCGGAAGCGTTGGCGGCGGTGACCGTGCCGTCCTTGTCGAAAGCGGGCTTCAGCTTGGTCATGGCGTCGAGCGTCGCGCCGTGGCGGATATATTCGTCCTGGTCGACGATGGTGTCACCCTTCTTGCCCTTGATGGTGAAGGCGACGATCTCGTCCTTGAACCTGCCGGCCTTCTGCGCGGCCTCGGCCTTGTTCTGAGAGGCAAGCGCGAATTCGTCCTGGGTTTCGCGGGTGATCTGGAATTGGCGGGCGACGTTCTCTGCGGTATTGCCCATGTGGTAGCCGTTGAAAGCGTCCCACAGGCCGTCCTTGATCATGGTGTCGATCATCTTGTAGTCGCCCATCTTGACGCCTGCGCGCAGATGCCCGGCATGAGGCGACAGCGACATCGATTCCTGGCCGCCGGCGATGATCACCTTGGCGTCGCCAGCGGCGATCTGCTGCATGCCGAGCGCGATGGCGCGCAGGCCCGAGCCGCAAACCTGGTTGAGGCCCCAGGCCGTGGTTTCCTTCGGCAGGCCGGCATTGATCGAGGCCTGGCGGGCCGGGTTCTGTCCCTGAGCGGCGGTCAGCACCTGGCCGAGGATGACCTCGTCGACTTCCGCGGCTTCGACGCTCGCGCGGGCGAGCAATTCCTTGATGACCACGGCGCCGAGCTCATGCGCTGGCGTGGCGGCGAAGCTGCCGTTGAAGGAGCCAACCGCAGTGCGGGCGGCGCTGGCGACGACGATTGAATTGGAAGCGGCCATTTTCTTCTCCAGACTTCGAGGTGTCGTGTTTTAGGCTATCGTTGAAGACTTTTCTTGCCCGTTCAACGACCTGAGTCAAACCGGAAATGGGCATGGCCGCCATGCGCGGCAAGCAGGGCGCACGCAAGTCGCGGTATCGTGACGTTGGCCGCACGGCGGATTTTGCAATGGCTGTGCAGCATTAATTGATGCCGCAGTGCACAAACCACTTGGAATTGTGACGCTTTTGCGCGTATCCTCGATAGAGGGCGCAATCGTTACCGGCCGCTTACTCCTAAAGGTGCCGGTGTCCTGGGGAGGATACGGATGGCCGCAAAAGACGACCCGATCGTCATCAAGAAATATGCCAATCGCCGGCTCTACAATACCGGCACAAGCACCTATGTGACGCTCGAGGACTTGGCCGAAATGGTCAAGAAGGGCGAGGAGTTCACGGTCCAGGACGCAAAGACCGGCGACGACATCACCCATCCGGTGCTGACGCAGATCATTTTCGAGCTGGAGAACAAGGACGGGCAGAACATGCTGCCGATCCCGTTCCTGCGACAGCTCATCTCCTTCTATGGCGATCAGATGCAGATGATAGTGCCGAGCTTCCTCGAACAATCGATGATCGCCTTCTCCAAGGAGCAGGAACGGTTTCGCGAGCAGATGAAGGGCGCCTTCGGCAAGACGCCGATGGACATGATGAAGACGCCGATGAAGGCGCTCGAGGAACAGACGCGCCGCAACGTCGAGATGTTCCAGAACGCCATGCGCATGTTCACGCCGTTCCCGCCCGCGGGCGGCAGTGCCGCGGCTCCGGCCGAGCCGCCGAAGAAGGAAGAGAAATCCGACGATCTGCAGGAATTGAAGGCGCAGATCGCGGCGATGCAGCGCAAGCTCGACACGATGTCTTAAGGGTATGCCGACATTCGAGTGAGGCCGGCCTGCGAACGACGGCTGCCTGCGCTTCCGGTGCTCAGGTACTTTAGGTTCTCGGCAGCCATCGTTCTGGACTCGGCCTGACCCGAACCTCGTCACACCCTGGCGCGCCTTACCGCAAGGCAAAGCGCTAAGCGCTTCACCCTTATACACCCCATCGGGGCCACTAAACGCCGACGGGTCCGTCATAGCGGGCGCGGGGCCTGATCAGCCTGTTGCTGGTCACCTGCTCGATGGCATGCGCCGTCCAACCGATGCTGCGGCCGAGCGCGAACAGGCGGAAGGGCGCATCGGCGGGTAGGCGCCGGCTGCGCGTCATCGCGGCCAGGGCGAAATCGATATTCGGGTGCAGGCCGGTGGCGGCAAGGACCGCCTTGTGAAGGCGCGACAGCCCTTCGTCTATCTCGAGGCCGGAGAAGACGCCGTCTGCGCGCGGGTCGCCTTCCGGATAGAGCGGGTGGCCGAAGCCGGGCAGAGGGCGGTCATGCGCCAGCCAGCGGGCAATCGCCTCGTCAGCCCCCAGCCGCTCCGCATCCTCGACCAGCGCGATCGCCGCAGCACCCGCGCCGCCGTGACGCGGGCCGGTGAGCGTCGCAAGGCCGGCGAGCAGGCAGGCGGCGATCGGCGCGCCGGTGGAAGCGGCGACGCGGGCGGCGAAGGTCGAGGCGTTGAGCTCGTGATCGGCCAAAAGCACCAGCGCCTTGCGGATGAGATCGGCGCCATCGGCTTCCACCGACCAGCCTTGCGCCAGCCGCGTATGCACAGGTTCAGAGCCCGGCGCCGCGCCGAGCGCCGTGGCCAGCACGCTGGTGGCGGCGGCGCCGTCCTGCTGCAGCATCGCCGACCTGCGGCCGAGCGAGGGCCAGCCTTCGGCGGCCAGCGCCGAGAGCCGGGCGAAGGCGGTCGGCGTGCCGCTTTGCCGGGCGGCCGAAGGGGTCAGCGAGGCGAACGACAGCGGACGGTCGGAGGCCCACAGCAGTTCGGCGGTCTCTTCGAGCGTCGCCGTCGCCGAAAATTCCACCGCGTCCTTGCCGCGATAGACGAGGCGGCCATGCAGCACCGTCGAGATCGATGTGGCGATGGCCGGCTCGCCCCAGGCGATGGCGCTTTCGGCGATCGCCTGCGGGCTCCGTCCGCGATCGCGGCGCGTGGCAAGTGCTGCGATGTCGTCGGCGCGGTACTGGCTGCGGCGCGGATCGGCCTCGTCCGGCCTCATGCCGATGCGACCACGGCTGACATAGGCATAAAGCGTCTGCGGCCTGACGTTCAGCCGCTCCAGCGCTTGCTCCCGCGTCAGCCACTCCGTCATTTGCCGCTTTATATTGATTATATTGATCAAGATTGATGCATTGATTGCACAGCATTAATTGCAATGCACAAAAGGTCAAGGAGACGATCATGGCGAATGGGCTCGATGATGTTGTGGCGGCCGACACGGTGCTTTCCGACGTCGACGGCGTGGGCGGGCACCTCACCATCCGCGGCCATTCGCTGGCGGAGCTCGCTGGCCGCTGGCGTTACGCGCAGGTGGTGCGCCTGCTGTTCGACGGGTTCTTCGACGATCTCCCCGGCGATGCTGAACTGGAGAAGGCGATCGGCAAGGCGCGTGTGGAGGTATTCGATCGTGTGAAACCGTTGCTTGCGAAGCTCCCCCGGCTCGATATCTACAGCGGCATGCGGGCCGGCATGGCCATCCTGCCGGACGGTGACGGGCTTGCCGACGCGCTGCGGCTCATCGCGGCGCCGGCGGTGCTGACAGCGGCGCTGCTGCGCCTTGGCCAGGGCGAGACGCCGATCACGCCCGACGAAAAGGCTGATCATGCCGGCGATATGCTGCGGATGCTCGCTGGCACCGCCTCGCCGGCGCTTGCCAAGGCGCTGGACAGCTATCTGGTGACGGTCTGCGACCACGGGTTGAACGCCTCGACCTTCGCGACCCGCGTGGTGGCCTCGACGCAGGCGGGGCTGACCTCGGCGATCCTGGCCGGGCTCGGCGCGCTGAAGGGTCCGCTGCATGGCGGCGCGCCGGGGCCGGTGATCGAGATGCTCGACGCCATCGAGGCCAGCGGCGACGCGACCGCCTGGCTCAGCGATGAGATCGCGCATGGCGAGCGCATCATGGGGTTCGGCCATCGCATCTACCGCGTGCGCGATCCGCGCGCCGACGCGCTGAAGGCGGTCGTGCGGCAACTCGGCTCCTGCAACGAAACGAGCAGCCGGCTGGCCTTTGCCGAGAAGGTGGAACAGGCGGCGCTCGATGTGCTCAGGATCGCCAAGCCGCAGCGCTCGATCCAGACCAATGTCGAGTTCTACACCGCGCTTCTGCTCGAGGCGGTCGGCTTCCCGAAAGAGGCGTTCTCAAACGTCTTCGCCGCCGGCCGCGCCGCCGGCTGGATCGCTCATGCCCGCGAGCAGCAGGCGACGGGACGGCTGATCAGGCCGCAATCGCGGTATGTCGGGCCGTTGCCGGACCTCGTGGCCTGAACTTGGTCCTCGCCTCATTTTCGTGGGCGAGGAGAGAGTTCTCGCATTGACAAAATTTCATCCGATCATGCTTGTGTGTTCGTGTTCTTGCCTTGGTCCGTCCCTATATGCTGCACTGCAACATAGCCTGACGGCACCGACTCCGCTCCAATGACGCAGCGGTAGGCCGGCGCATCAAGACAAGGAACGCCATGGCGAAGAACGGCAAGGCGGAGGAAAAGAAGAAGATCAACATCGCGCTCCAGGGCGGCGGCTCGCATGGCGCCTTCTCCTGGGGTGTGCTCGACCGTCTGCTGGAGGATGGGCGGCTGGAGATCGCGGCGGTGTCCGGCACCAGCGCCGGCGCCATGAACGCGGTGGCGCTGGCCGATGGCTTGGTGCGCGGCGGCGTGGAAGGCGCGCGAAAAAAGCTCGACGATTTCTGGCGGGCGGTGGCCTCGAAGGGTCGTTTCAGCCCGGTGCAGCGCATGCCGTGGGACGTCGCATGGGGCAACTGGTCGATCGAGAACACGCCGGGCTATCTGTTCTTCGACACGATGTCGCGGGTCTTCTCGCCCTATGTCGCCAATCCGCTCGGCCTCAACCCGCTGCGCGATGTGGTAGCGAAGGAGATCGACTTCGGCAATGTGCGTGCCTGCAAGTCGATGGAGCTGTTCATCTCGGCGACCAATGTCGAGACCGGACAGCTGCGCGTTTTCTCCGACGGGGAGATCGACCTCGACACGGTGATGGCCTCGGCCTGCCTGCCGCAATTGTTCCGCGCCGTCGAGATCAAGGGCGTGCCCTATTGGGATGGCGGCTATGGCGGCAATCCGGCGCTCTTTCCGTTCTTCAAGGCGGCGGCCACGGAAGATGTGCTCCTGGTGCAGATCAATCCCGTGGTGCGCGAAGGCACGCCGAAAAGCGCAAATGAGATTCAGAACCGCATCGACGAGATCACTTTCAATGCCGGGCTGCTGCGTGAATTTCGCTCGATCGCCTTCGTCAAGGAATTGATCGCCGCCGGCCGCCTGCCGCATGGGGAATATCGCGACATCCGCATGCACCGCATCGATGCCGACGAGGCTTTCAAGGACCTCTCGGCGTCGTCCAAGGTCAATGCCGAATGGGCTTTCATCGCCTATTTGCGCGACCTCGGCCGCAGCGCCGCCAGCGACTGGCTGGAAGAGAATTACGACGCCGTCGGCCAGCGGCCGACACTCGATCTTTCAGGCGAGCTTGACGATGGCTTCAAGCCGTTGCGCGGCCCAGCGCCGGGGCGCCGCGTGAAGGAATTCCTCGCCGCGCACATCAAGCCGGAATCCGCGCGACGTCGGGCTTAGAGTGGCTTCGCTGCCTGTCAGCAAGTCCACCCCGACTGTCAGCATCTTCCCCAGCGGAACCGGCGGGGCGCTGGATCATGCCCGCAGCGCGATGTAGTCTTACCTAAACGTAAAGGGGAGGTAACGATGCTGCAGACCAGGCAGAATGCTCTCGGGGTCAGGTTTGAAGCGCAATGCCGGGCCTTCGAGAGGGAGCCCTTCCCGACGCTGGCGGCGCGCAAGGACCGGCTGAACCGCCTTCTGGCGCTTACCGAAAAGCATGAGGCCGAGATATGTGCTGCAATCGACAGCGATTTTTCCGCCCGCTCGGCGGAGGAAACGCGGCTTGCCGAACTGTTTGTCGTGCGCGCCGGCATCAGGCATGCACTGTCGCACCTGAGGGCCTGGATGCGCGAGCGACGCGTCGCCACCAGCCTGCCTTTCCTGCCGGGACGCAACCGCCTCTTGCCGCAGCCGCTCGGCGTCGTGGGGATCGTCTCGCCGTGGAACTATCCCTTCCAGCTCGCTATCGCGCCGGCGACCGCGGCGCTCGCGGCCGGCAACCGCGTTATGATCAAGCCGTCTGAGCTGACGCCGAAGTTTTCGGACCTGCTCGCCAGCCTGGTCGAAAAATATTTCGCCGCCGACGAGGTCGGCGTGATGGTCGGCGACGCGGATGTCGGCAAGGCGTTCGTGTCGTTGCCGTTCGACCATCTCCTGTTCACCGGCTCGACCGCCGTCGGCCGTCAGGTGGCGCTGGCCGCCGCCGCCAATCTGACGCCGGTGACGCTGGAACTCGGCGGCAAATCGCCGGCGATCTTCGATCCGTCCTGCGACCTCGATGCGGCGGTCGCCAGCGTCGCTTATGGCAAGCTGCTCAATGCGGGCCAGACTTGCATCGCACCGGACTATCTGATGGTCCTACGGGGCCAAGGCGCGGCGATCGCGGCCAAATTCGCCACCGCCATTGCCAAGCTCTATCCGCGCCTCGGCGATAATCCCGACTATACGGCGATCGTCAGCGAGCGGCATCACCGGCGGCTGATCGACATGGTCGCCGAAGCGCGCGACAGCGGCGCCGATATCACCGAGGTCAATCCGGCAAACGAGACGCTCGGCGTCAGCGACCGCAAGATGGCGCCGGTGCTGGTGCGCAACGCGGGCGACAACCTGCGGCTGATGCGCGAGGAGATTTTCGGGCCGGTGCTGCCGATCGTCGAATATGGCACGGTCGACGAGGCCATCGGTCACATCAATCGTGGAGACCGTCCGCTTGCCCTCTACTGGTTCGGCAAGCACAGCGGCAATCGCCGGAGGGTGATGCGGGAAACCGTGTCCGGCGGCGTGACCGTCAACGACTGCATGATGCATCTTGTGCAGGAACGGCAGCCATTCGGCGGCGTCGGCGCCAGCGGCATGGGTGCCTACCATGGCGAATGGGGCTTTGGAACTTTCAGCACCTTCAGCAAGGAGAAGCCGATCTTTCACCAGTCCCGCTTAAGTGCCGCAAGCCTTTTACGGCCACCCTACGGCAAGACGTTCGAGCGGCTTTCCCGGCTGCTGAACCTTATTACTTGACAGGCAATTCACAGCATTATCGCTGGCGACTGATGCGTTTTCGGCCGATGGCGACGGTCATTTCCGGAGAAGTTGCGCATCATACTGACGGCTGCTGCCAGTAACCTTGCGAACCTGCCGGCGCGCCGCACAAGCGCCAGACGGCTGGCAGAAAAGCTCGTATTTGTCGAGGCACGGCGTTCCACGCCGCAATGTTCCCGCAACTTTTCCGACTATATTGCGCCGCAACTTTCGGCTAGAAGCGCTCGTCCGCCGATCACGGCAAATTGAACTAGGCCCCGCGCACACCCACATCGGCTGCGCGCCCAAGTCGGAAGCGCCGACCTCTCCAGGTCCTGCTACGGAAAAATGACGATGCCGAAAATCAGGTTTCACAAGCTTGCAGCCATTGCCGTGCTCATCGGTTTCGCGGCCTGGATGGGGACGGGCGAGTTTTCCTCCGTCGGCAGCGCCGCCGACAAGTCGGTCACCACCGACAAAAAAGCCGACGCCGGCAAGCCTGAGGCCTCCAAGCCGAAGACAGCCGAGGCCGAGCCGAAGGCGGCGCCGCGCACCGTCGCGGTGGTGACGCCGCCGCGCAAGACCTTCGCGCGCGCCATCCGCATCTCCGGCCTGACCGAGGCCGACAAGCGCGCCGTGCTGGCGACGCGCGTCGCCGGCGTTATCGAGAAGCTGCCGGTCAAGCAGGGCGACCGCGTCAAGACCGGCGATCTCGTGCTGATGCTCGCGGCCGAGGAGAAGATCTCCAATGTCGACAACGCCAGGCAGCTCCTTGCGCAGCGCAAGGCCGAGCTCGATGCCGCCGAGCAGCTGGCCAAGACCGGCAATCTGCCGAAACTGCAGCTCGACACCGCCCGCTCCAACCTGACTCTGGCGCAATCGCAGCTCGACACCGCGCAGGCGGAGCTCGACCGCAACGAGGTCAAGGCGCCGTTCGACGGCGTCATCGACCGCATTCCGGTGGAGCTCGGCAGCTCGGTTATGCAGGGCGGCGAGGTGGCGACGATCCTGAAGCTTGATCCGGTGATCGCCCGGGGCGAGATCAGCGAGCGCGACCTGCGCTATCTCAAGATCGGCGACCAGGCCGACGTGCGGCTGGTCAACGACCAGAAGGTCACCGGCACGGTTCGCTATATCAGCCGCGATGCCTCGGCGCAGACCCGTACCTTCCGCGTCGAAGTTGCGATTCCCAATGGCGACGGCTCCATTCCCGCCGGCATGACGGCCGAGATCACGCTCAGCGCCGAGCCGACCAATGCGGTCATGCTGCCGCGCTCCGTGGTGACGCTGGGAGACAAGGGCGACCTTGGCATCCGCGCCGTCGGCAAGGACAACAAGGTGGCGTTCTTCCCGATCGACCTGGTCGACGATACGCCGCACGGCCTGGTGCTGGGCGGCATTCCGGAAGATGCGCTCATCATCGTCGCCGGCCAGGAACTGGTGAAGGAAGGCGACTTGGTCAAGCCCGTCGAGGCTGACCAGGCGACCATCAGCAAGCTGATCGGCGAAGCCACCGCCGGCACGCAGTAAAGCACGACGCGACGCCATCGGGCCTCGCCCGGCGGAAGCAAGTTCGCAGCCTTAGAAGCATAACAGGCCGAAGTCATGGATATAGTCAGACTCGCCATCAACAACGCCCGCCTCACAATATCGGCGCTGCTGTTCCTGCTCGTCGCGGGCTGGGTCGCGTACCAGTCGACACCGAAGGAAGCGGAGCCCGACGTTCCGATTCCGATGATGTATGTCAGCCTGATCTATCAGGGCATTTCGCCGGAGGATTCCGAGCGCCTGCTGCTGAGGCCGATGGAGAGCAAGCTCAAGACCCTAAAAGGGCTGAAGGAGATGCGCTCTGCCGCCTTCCAGGGCGGCGGCTATGTGCTGGTAGAGTTCCAGCCGCAGACCGATCTCGCGACGGCGCTGCAGGACACGCGCAGCAAGGTGCAGGACGCCAAGGCCGACCTGCCGCAAGCGGCCGAGGAGCCGACGGTCAACGAGGTCAACGTCTCGGAATTCCCGGTCCTCGTCGTGACACTTTCCGGAGATGTGCCGGAGCGCGTGCTGACGTCGGCCGCGCGCGAGCTGCGCGACCGTATCGAGGAAGTGCCCGGCGTGCTCGAAGGCTCGCTGCAGGGCGCGCGCGACGACCTGGTCGAGGTCATCATCGATCCGGTGAAGCTCTCTTCCTATGGGCTGCAACTCGATCAGGTTATCCAGGGTGTCGGCGCCTCCAATAGCCTGGTCGCGGCCGGCAATCTCGAAGGTTCGGAGGGCAAATACGCGGTCAAGGTGCCGTCGCTGATCGTGACGCCGGAGGACGTAGCCAACCTGCCGGTTGTCGCCACGCCGAATGCCGTCGTGCAGGCCAAGGACGTCGCCACCATCCGCTCGACCTTCAAGGATGCCGAGACAGTCACACGCCTCGACGGCAAGCCGGCGATCGCCATCGAGGTAAAGAAGCGCATCGGCGCCAACCTGATCGACACGCTGACCCATGTCCGGCAGGTGTCCGACGCCTTCATCAAGACGATGCCCGATGGCATGCACGTCACCTACACGCAGGACAAGTCGGTCTTCGTCAACCAGCTGCTTGGCGATCTGCAGAACCATGTGATGATCGCCGTGATCCTGGTGTTCATCGTCATCCTCTACGCGCTGTCGGGACGTGCCTCGCTGCTTATCGGGCTCGCCATCCCGTCCTCGTTCCTGATGGGCATCCTGCTGCTCGCCATGATGGGCTACACGATCAATATGATCGTGCTGTTCAGCCTTATCCTGGCGGTCGGCATGCTGGTGGACGACGCCATCATCGTCACCGAATTCGCGGAACGGCGCATGAGCGAGGGCATGCCGAAGGCGGACGCCTTCGCGCTGGCCGCCAAGCGCATGGCCGGCCCGGTCATCGCGGCGACGATGACGCGTATCGCGGCCTTCTCGCCGCTGCTCTTCTGGCCCGGCATCATCGGCGACTTCATGAAGTACATGCCGATCACGCTGATCGTGACGCTGTCGGCCTCGATGCTCTACGCGCTGGTTTTCGCGCCGACTTTGGGCGCGATTTTCGCCAAGGCGCCGGAGCACCACGAGGAGGGCAATCGCGACGGCTGGTACATGGCTGTGGTCAAGCAAGCGGTGCGCTTCCCGGTCACCGTCATTCTGCTCACCGTCGGACTTCTGGTCGGCGTCGGCTTCGCCTATTCGAAATATGGCGCGGGCGTCGAATTCTTCCCGAGCGTCGAGCCGGATTATGGCCTGCTCTACGTGCATGCCCGCGGCAATCTTTCGCTGGCGGAAATGGACGCCGCGACCAAGACGGCGGAAACCCGCCTGCTCGGCTGGCCTGGCGTGAAGTCGGTCTATACGCGCGTCGGCAAGACGCAAGGCGGCGGCCAGGATGTTCCGGAAGACGTAGTGGGGGTCATCCAGTACGAGTTCGTCGACTGGCGCCAGCGCAAATCGGCCAATCAGATCCTGAGTGAACTGCGTACCGTCATGGGCGGCATCCCGGGCGTAGATGTCGAAGTGCGCGTGCCGGAGGCTGGTCCGCCGACCGGCAAGCCGATCCAGATCAGGCTGTCGGCGGCCGACCCGACCGGGCTCGACGACAAGGCTCGCGCGGTGGCAGCGCGGATCGCCAAGGTGCCGAATGTCATCGATATCTCGGATGGCCTGCCGCCGCCTGGAGTCGATTGGGCGCTTGAGGTGGACCGCGCCAAGGCCGCGCAGTATGGCATCAGCCCGACCTCCGTCGGGACCGTGGTGCAACTGGTGACCAACGGCCTAAAGCTCTCCGAGTACCGGCCGGCGGGGGCCGACAAGGCGGTCGACATCAGGTTGCGCCTGCCAGAGGACCGGCGCACGCTGTCGACGCTCGACGAACTCCGTGTGCAGACCTCGCAAGGGTCGGTGCCGATCTCGAACTTCGTCGTCAGGAAGCCCGAGCCGACTGTCGGCATCCTGAACCGCATCGATGGCGCGCGCACCGTGGTGGTGCAGGCCAATGTCAGCGCCGGCGCGCAGGTCGCGGCGGTGCAGGACCAGGTCACCAAGGCCGTCGCCGACATGGATCTTGGCAGCGGCATACGCTGGAAGCTCGCCGGCTCCAACGAGGACAGCGCGGAAGCCAGCGCTTTCCTCGGCAAGGCCTTTGGCGCGGCGATCTTCCTGATCTTCCTCGTGCTCTTGGCGCAGTTCAACAAGTTCACCAGCGTGTGGCTTGTCCTGTCATGCGTGGTCATGGCCACGATCGGCGTGTTCCTGGGATTGCTTTTGACAGGCGAGGCCTTCGGCATCGTCATGTCCGGCATCGGCGTGATCGCGCTGGCCGGCGTGGTGGTGAACAACAACATCGTGCTCATCGACACCTATGACCGGCTGCGCGAGGAAGGCTGGGATAAGATGGACGCAGTGCTGCAGACCTGCCGCGAGCGCGCCCGTCCGGTCGTGCTGACGGCGGTGTCGGCCATCCTCGGCGTGCTGCCGATCGCTTTCGGTCTCGGTCTCGAAATCTTCCATCACGAGACGACGATCAACGCGCCGTCGACGCAATGGTGGATATCGCTGTCCTCGGCGATCGTCTTCGGCCTGTCCTTCGCCACGCTGCTGACACTGGTGGTGACGCCGTCGATGCTGATGGTGTTCACCCGCGCCAAGGTAAAGCCCGGCCAGCGGCGCAACTGGCTTAGCCGCCTGTTCCGGCGCGGCAAGGGCGAGGTTTCGACCGACATGCCCGCCGGCGATGCCGGCGTCGAGCCGACGGAAGCCTTCCCGAAAGCGGCGGAATAGAGCGTTTCCAGATGGCCAATGCAAGAAGCCGCCCGGAACAACCGGGCGGCTTCTTGCATTGTTCCCTCGAAGTTCAACCAGACGGCGAGGGTTTTCATGACGATCGGCACAATTCTCGTAATCATCCTGATCCTGATCCTGATCGGCGCCGTGCCGGCATGGCCGCATTCGCGCTCCTGGGGTTACGGCCCGTCCGGCATTGTCGGCGTGATCCTGATCGTGTTGCTGATCCTGCTGCTGATGGGCAGGATCTGACCCCAAACGAATTGCGGCCGGGCTTTGAAACCCGGCCGTTCCGCTTTCGATGCAATCTTGCGGTCAGGCAGCCTGACGCGAACTCGAGGCAACGATGCCGATATCCCGCAGCGCATCGGCTACCGCCTCATCGAGCGGGGTATGCGGGATTTCGCCGATGACCTGTTCCAGCCGCGTTGAAGCCAGCCGGTGCGCTTCGAAGCGCAAATAGGACATCGAGACGATCTCACGCCACATGGCCACGAACGGACTGCCGGCGCGTAGCACCCACCAGGGCATGAAGGAGAGCTTCAGCTTGCGGTTCAGCGCCTTCTCGGCGGCGGCCTTCATGTCGAGATCGGTGATGGCGTGGCCGGGGAAGTTGATGGCTTCGTAGAAGCCCGTTTTGTCGAGATTCTTCGCCAGGTCGACGAAGGCGACGGCGAAGTCCGGCAGGTAGGCCCATTCATGCGTCAGGTCGGCCGGGCCGGGCGCGGTGTAGACACCCTTGTTCATCTTGGCGGCGACGACGAGGTCGAACCAGGAGCCTGCACCGGTGCCGCCGAAGAAGTCGCCCGCCCTCAGCACAATGGTGCGCACCCGTCCGGCTTCGGCCTCGCCGCGGAACAGGTCTTCCATGGTGCAGCGGATGCGACCCTTCTCGGAGGTTGGATGGAACGGCGTCGCTTCCGTGATCACCTGCGGCATCGGCGAGCCGTAATTGTAGACGGTGCCCGGAAAGAGGTGCAGGGCGCCGTTCTCGCGGCAGGCGGCCATGACGTTCTCGGCCATCGGCATGCACTTGCCCCAATCGGTATAGAGCGGGTTCAGGCCGTTGAAGACGATGTCGACGCCTTGCGTTGCTCGGATCAGCGACTCGCGGTCGAGCGCATCTCCGGCAACCGCAGTCGCGCCGTTGAGTTCCTCCGGCACCTTCCCGGTGCGGGTAACGGCGCGGACGTCGAAGCCGGCGTCGATGAAGGCCTTGCCGACCACGCGGCCGAGTCGGCCATTGGCGCCGAGAATTGCGACCTTGCTCATTTGTTCTCTCCGTTGCTTGTGTTTGCCAGGCCAATGTGGAGCGTTCATCAGCGAATTGAAATTGACTGAAATTGGCATTCTGTTATTCAAAAATGAATGAAAGAGTTTGACTGGAACCTGATCAAGAGTTTCGTGGCGGTCGCCGATACCGGCAGCCTTTCGGCCGCTGCGCGCGGGCTAGCCGCCAGCCAGCCGACGCTCGGCCGCCACATCGCCGAACTGGAAGCGGCGCTTGGCGTCACGCTGTTCCGCCGTGGGCGACGTGGTTACGAACTGACCGAGGCGGGCAGCACGCTTTACGAGCGCGGGCGGGCGGTGAGCGAGCAGGCCAATGCGTTCTCGCTGCTGGCGTTGGGGTCGGTCGAGGCGATAGAAGGCACGGTGCGTATCGCCGCCTCGGAAGTGGTCGCGGCCTGTGTGCTGCCGCAGATGATGGCGCGTCTCGGCGAGGAGGAGCCGGGCATCGAGGTCGAGATCGTCGCCTCGAATCAGGTCGAGAACCTGTTGCGTCGCGATGCCGATATCGCCATCCGCATGGTCAGGCCGGCGCAGAGTGAGCTGGTGGCGCGCAAGGTCACCGACATTCCGCTCTGTCTATGCGCTGCAAGCGCCTATCTCGACCGGCGCGGCCGGCCGGAAAAACCCGCCGATCTTGCCGACCACGCCTTGGTCGGCTTCGACCGCAGCGACGAGATCATTCGCGGCTTCACTGCCTTCGGCATTCCGGTGGGCCGCAGCCATTTCCGGTTCCGGACCGACAACCAGATCGTGCTGTGGGAGGCGGTGCGGACCGGGAACGGCATCGGCCTCGGCCAAGAGCCGCTGGCGGACCGCGATCCGGACCTGGAAAAGCTGCTCCCGGACCTGCCCTTGCCAAACCTGCCGGTGTGGCTCGCCATGCATCGCGACGTGCGCACCAGCATGCGCATCCGCCGCGTTGCGGATTTCCTGCACGAGGAGCTGAAGCGCTACTCCGCCGGTGCCGGCTCGGGCGCGAATTCTGCGCGATAAGCGAGGCCCGCCATCAAGAGCACGATGACCAGCAGCCCGGACAGGGCGACGAAGATCGGTCCGAAGCTCGAATGCTCGGCGACGAAGCCGATCGCCGAGGGCGCCACCAATATGCCGGAATATCCCATGGTGGTGACGACGCTCATACTGGTGCCGGATGACATGCCTTCCTGGTTGCCGCCGGCCGAAAAGATGATTGGCACCATGTTGGCGATGCCGAAGCCGCAAAGGGCGAAAGCGGCGATAGCAAGATAAGGCGAGGGCGAGAGACCGGCGACCAGCATGCCGGCGGCGGCGACGAGCGCCGAGCCGCGCAGCGTCGACACCGCGCCGAAGCGGTTGCGCACGCCATCGCCCAGGAAGCGCATCAGCGCCATGACGCCGGAGAAGGCGGCGTAGGCGAGGCCGGCGACCGCGAGATCGGCGCCCAGTTCCTGATGCAGGAAGAGTGCCGCCCAGTCGAGCACCGCGCCTTCCGAAATCATGGTGAGCAAGGCCATCAGCCCGACCAGGTAGACGGTAGTGTGCCGCGGCAGCGTGAATTTCTGGTGCTCGACGGCCTGCGGCCGGTCCTCGGCGATGAGGTAGCGAATGGCGAAGGCGATCACGGCAAAGGCGATCACCGTCGCCACGAGGGCATGGGGGAGATAGCCGTAATTCTGGATCGAGTAGCCGCCGAGCGCGCCGCCGGCAAAGCCTCCGAGGCTCCAGAAGCCGTGCGAGGACGACATGATCGCCCGGGAAAGCCTTCTTTCAACCACCACGGCATTCGAGTTCATCGCGACATCCATGCCGCCGATCGAACCGCCGAAGATGAGCATGGCGATGGCCGCCAGGGGAACGTTGGGCGCGAGCGCCACGATAAGCAAGCCAAAGCTGCCACAGACGCCGAACCAACGCGTCACGGTGCGCGAGCCATGCCTGGAGATCAGATGACCGCACCAGGTCATGGCAATCACGGCCCCGACGCCGAACAGCAGGATCAGCAGGCCGAGCGTGAATCGGGTGATGTCGAGCCGGGTCAGGAAGACCGGTATCTGCGGCGCCCAGCTGCCGGTCAAAAAACCATTGGCGAGGAATATACCGGCTACGGCCCAGCGGCCGCTCGTCGCTGCCTGCATCGTGGTTTGCGTGCTCATCGTCAGATTCCGCTGGGGCGAATGGTTCGCGCGGCAAATTAGATCGATTCAATTCGTAGTCAAGCACTGCCGGTCGAAAGTGCTTGGGCCAAGCCCCGTCACCGACACTGTGCTTCTCGTCCGCACCGGAACTGGGCACAGTCGCGGTGTCCATCCCCGACACCATAGGACCCTCGCATGACCGCTCTGCTTCCCGCCGAACTCGCCTGGTACGCCACCGGCCGCTTCTATCGCGCCAACGATGGCGCATTGGCCGATTACGGATATTTCCTGCATCTGCCCTTTTTCGAGGTCCCGCTGTCCGACGCTGATCGCGCCGAAACGGGTGCGTATTTCACTTTCGCGGCAAGGCCGTTCAAGGCTCGGGTGATCGAGAACGGGGCCCTGTCGCTCGGGCTCGACCCGGTGGGCGAGTTCTCGCTTTATCTGCAGCGCCGGCCGACATGGACCTTTGACGACCCGGCTTCGTTCGCGCAGGGCGAATGCATCGCCACTTTCCGCCGCACCAGCCTGGCGGTGGGCACGACGGTTGCGGTCTCGGCAGGGACAACGATGGTGCAACTGATGGGCACCAATGTGTTCAGCGCGCGCCTTGTCGCCAGCAGTATGTTTGAGTTCGGCGGTGGCCGCCACGATCTGGCGCACTATCTCGGCGAGGGCGTGACCCAGTTCGGCACCTCCGCGGCCACGCCGATCGCGCCGCCGCCGGCCGGCTATGATCTGGTGTTGCCGTTCACGGGATCCGCCATAGCGCTGGGCCGAAGCAGGTGAGGCCTCGACTTCGGATCGAGACTGTTAATGATCCTTCGGCCGCTTCGCCGCGAACTCGGCCTTCTTGGCCTCCGACGCCTCGGTCTGGTTGAGCGCCTGCCATTCGGCATAGGGCATGCCGTAGATGATCTCGCGCGATGCGTCCTTCGATAGCGGGACACCCTCGGCCTCGGCGGCCTCGCGATACCAGTTGGACAGACAGTTGCGGCAGAAGCCGGCGAGGTTCATCAGGTCGATGTTCTGGACATCGCCGCGTTCGCGCAGATGCGTCACCAACCTGCGGAAGGCGGCTGCCTCGAAATCGCGTTTCTGGTCGTCGCTGAGTTCGGTCATGGGGAAAACTCCCGGCCTGTCGGCCTGCTCACACCGGCCCCGTGCGCGAGCCGAACATTTTCACCTCGTGTATATCGGCACGCCGGTCGATGGCGTCAACGATGGGCGCCAGGCGCTCGGCCCAGGCAAGCGCCCCGGCACGATCGGCGATCAGGTCTTGGCGGATCTCGATCAGCGCATGCGCGTAGCCGTTGACGATGGCATGGCGGAACATGGTGTCGCCGCGCAGCGCGCCGTCATAGGGTTCGTTATCGCCGACGACGAGAGCCCTGTCCTGCGCCAGCATATCGATCAGCGGTCGCGCCACGCGGTCGTCTCGGTCCCACAGGACGCCCACATGCCAGGGGCGGACAAAGCCCTGCATCGCCGGCGTGAAAGAATGGACGGATAGGATGAACGGCGCCTTGCCCGAGGCGTGGGCGACGGAGGCGATCATCGCGCCGACGGCGTCGTGATAGGGCCGGTAGAAGCGGTCGAGCCGCCGCTCGCGCTCCTCCGGAGCGATCGGATAATTTCCCGGCACCACGGTGCCGTCATAGAGCTGACGGATCATGGTCGGGTCGTCCTCGCCTCGGTTGGGGTCGATCAACAGCCGCGAGAAGCCAGCCAGCACGGCCGGCGCGTCGAGCGCCGCCGCTAGCTCGCGCGTCACCGTCTCGACGCCGATGTCATAGGCGATGTGACGGTCGAATTCGGATGCCGGCAAGCCGAGACTGCCATACTCCTCCGGCAGGTCGCGGCGGGCGTGATCGGCGAGAAGCACGACGCCTTTCTTGCGGTCGCCTTCGACAATGTCGAACGGCGTGAAAACTGTGGATCGGGTCATCGGCTGAAAAGGGGATGGCGGCTTCGATGTGGTATCGTCATTCCACGAAGAGGACGCCGGCGCAATGCCGTTGTTTGGCCAAGGTTTCCGCAAAAAATCCCCGGCGGCGGGAGAATTTGCGCGGCGGACCCTTCTAAATCGATTGGAATTGAACAAAACGGCGCGTTGACATGCGACCGGAGTTTGCTGAAAAGGGCTTCGAGAGATGCAAATGTGGTTCGCAAGGGGATCTGCGATGGGTTTTGCCGGCCGGCTGCGCAAGCGCCTGGCCGTGCCGTTGCTGGTCGTCTGCGTCGGGTTGTGGGGGCTTTTCGCGGCCTCGCCGGCCCGAGCCGACTTCCGCGTTTGCAACGCAACGCAAAATCTGGTGGGCGTCGGCATCGGCTATCGCGCCAAGGCCGGCTGGATCACAGAGGGCTGGTGGCACATCGAAGGATCGACCTGCAAGACGCTGATCGAGGGTCCGCTGTCATCCAGGTTTTACTATCTTTATGCAGAAGACGCCGAGCGGGGCGGGCGTTGGGACGGCCCGATCAACATGTGCGTCGCCGAAAAAGAGTTCAAGATCGCCGGCGTGAATGATTGCGTCGCCCGGGGCTTTCAGCGCGCCGGATTCCAAGAATATGACACGGGCGAGCAGGCCAGTTGGATGGTCCAACTGACCGACGAGCCCGCAACGGGAGGCGCGCCGCCGGCGGCCCCCGCTCCGGGAACCAACAGTCAATGAGACGCAACCGCAAGGTCAAGATCCTCGCCACCATCGGTCCTGCTTCCTCTTCGGAGGAGATGCTAAGAAAGCTCTTCGAAGCCGGCGCCGATGTCTTCCGCATCAATATGAGCCATACCGACCACGAGCTGATGCGCACGCTGGTCGGGCGCATCCGCGCGGTCGAGGCCGCCGTCGGCCGGCCGATCGGCATTCTTGCCGACCTGCAGGGCCCGAAGCTCAGGGTCGGCAAGTTCGTCAACGGCAAGGAAGCGCTGACTGTCGGCCAGACCTTCACGCTCGACGACAATCCGGAACCCGGCACGTCGAAGCGTGTGTACCTGCCGCACCCCGAAATCCTGAGCTCGGTCGAGGCCGGTCACAGACTTTTGATCGACGACGGAAAGCTGGAGCTGAAGGCGATGAAGGCCGACGGCAAGTCGATCACCTGCACCGTCGTTGCTGGTTCGGGCATATCCGACAAGAAGGGCGTGAGCCTGCCCGACACCGACCTGCCGGTCGGCGCGCTCACCGACAAGGACCGCGCCGATCTCGACGCGGTCCTTGCCACCGGCGTCGACTGGGTGGCGCTGTCCTTCGTGCAGCGGCCGGAGGACCTGGCGGAGGCCCGCAAGATCGCGCGCGGCCGCGCGCTGATCATGGCCAAGATCGAGAAGCCGCAGGCGGTTGCCCGATTGCCGGAGATCATCGAGCTCTCCGACGCGCTGATGGTCGCCCGCGGCGATCTCGGCGTCGAGATGCCGATCGAAGCCGTGCCCGGTATCCAGAAGCAGATCACGCGCGCGGCGCGCCGCGCCGGCAAGCCGGTGGTGATCGCGACGCAGATGCTGGAATCGATGATCACCGCGCCCGTGCCGACCCGCGCCGAGGTCTCCGATGTGTCGATCGCCGTCTTCGAAGGCGCCGACGCGATCATGCTTTCGGCCGAATCCGCGGCCGGCGCCTATCCGGTCGAGGCGGTCGGCATGATGAACCGCATCGCCACCAAGGTCGAAACCGACCCTACCTATGCCGGCATCATCAACGCGCAGCGTTCTGAACCCGAGGCGACCGGTGCGGACGCCATTTCGCTCGCCGCCCGCGAGATCGCCGAGACGCTCAAACTGTCGGCGATCATTTCCTACACGGCGTCGGGCACGACCGGGCTGCGCGCCGCGCGCGAGCGCCCGCAGGTGCCGATCGTGGCGCTGTCGCCGATCCTCAACACGGCGCGCCGCCTGTCGCTGCTGTGGGGCACGCATTGCGTGGTTTCGGAGGACGCGACCGACCTCGACGACATGGTCGACCGGGCCTGCCGCATCGCGCTGGAAGAAGGTTTCGGCAAGCCGGGCGACCGCGTCATCATCACGGCCGGCGTGCCGCTCAGGACACCCGGATCGACCAATATGCTGCGGATTGCGTATATCGGGTCCGAGACTCACTAACCGCTGAAGCTTGATCTGCTAGGTCGGCGCTGACCTAAGGCCGCTTAGCGATAGCAACGCAACTCATCAGCCCGGCGCGAGCTCGGGGTCGGGAACTTTGATGTCCACGCATTTGCCGTCACTGTAGGCGTCGCCGGCGATCCTGCCCTCCACGATCCTTGTCATCGCTTGCAGATCGACATCGTCGCCCGCGACTTTCCGGATTGCGCCGACCACGAGATCGGGTGCGATCCAGTCCGGCTTGTGGCCGAGATTGCGGACCCAAACCAATTCGGCGCCGGGAATGTCGCGCTCGAGGCCGACAGAGTGGATCGTCGCGTAGACCACCTTGTCGCGGTCGCCCGATATGACGACGGTCGGGGCCTTGATCTCACGGTAAGCTGGCGAGGCGGCCCGGACGTAGTCGTGGAGCTGGGCAACATCGCGGGCGTTGGCGCGGAAGGCGGATGGTCTGAGCACGAGCGGGATCGAGGCGTTTTGGAGGTAGAAGTCCGGCAGGTTGTTTGGGGAAAAGACGCAAGCCGTCGCATTGGCGATCCGCAGCATGCCGGCCGGGTAAGCGAGCGTTTCGGAAAACAGCCAGCCGATCAGCGGCGTGGCGGTGAGCTTGTAATACCAGGCGGTCGCGCCACCCGGCCATGGGTGCGTGGCGGGGGCGAGGAAGACCAGACCCAGTGTCTTTTCAGGATGCTGGCGAGCGAATGCCGTGGTGATTGCGCCGCCGAAGGAATGCGCGACCACAATGGCCTTTTCAATGCCGAGGCGGTCCATCAGCCCTGCGATCGTATCGGCCTGCGCGGCCAGAGTTTCGTTGTTGCCGCGCCGCGACCAGCCGAGGCCCGGGCGATCGAGGAACAGCATCTCGGCGCGGCCCACAAGCAGGGGCTGCAGCGGCAGCATCTGGTCCATGAGGTTGGCGCTGGCGCCGTGGACGAAGACGAGCGGCGGCAGGTCGGCGCCGGCGGGCGCCGGGATATGGGCATAATGGATGCGCGCGCCATTGATCTCGGCGAACTCGCCGGCCGGCGGGCTGCGTCGCGCGATCAGCCAGACGCCGGCGCGGGTGACGCCGGCCAGGGCAAAGAGGAGCCCGATGAGGAAGAGCAGCGCGGCGCCGATGAGGTTCATGCGGTGAGATACGAAGGGCAGGTCACGATTTGGTTCAGCGGTCATGCGATCTTGACAGGTTGAGGCCGCCTTGGCAGCCGGAATCTGTCGCGCTGCCGTGGTCCGCGCGAGCCGGCGGTTTCCGCCAATCGCCAACGCATGCCATCTGGTAACGGAAGCGGCCCGCCAAAACTCCGCGTGCCGGGTTAGTTCAGATTGATGTCGCGGCTTGCCGACCGCATCGACACCGAGAAGCCGGCCAAAACGTCGAACAGCGCGATGATCATCAGCGTGAAGAAGACGGAGTGCGCCGCGCCCTTCACCAGCAGGAACTCGACGAGAAAGGCGATGAAGACCAGCGTCGAGAGAAGGTGATCCAGGATCGAGGCATTGGTTGTGCGCACCGATTTCGAGATTTCGACGAAGAGAAAGATCAGCCCGATCAGCACCATCAGGTCGCCCAGCGTCATCGAGAAGACGCCGCCCGACATCATGCGGAAGGAGAACATCTCGGTCATCCAGGGATCGTCGCCGCCGCCGAACAATCCGAGCAGGCCGAGATTGTAGAGGACGAAAGGCACGATCAGCAGCGGGATGGCACCGAACATCTGGGCGACTCCAATCAGGGCACCCCCTTTTGTAAAATCCGCGGCAAGCGCGCCGTCAAGGTTTTTCGCCGCGGCGGCGAACACGCTGTAAGACCTAATGAAATAACGATGTCAGCCGGTTGCTCAGCCGACATCGCGTCCTCGCGACCTCGACAATGGGGAACCATCTCATGCCGATTTCGGGACCAGTCAGCGGACCGGCAGGGGGCCAAAGCAAAAAGACCGGCCAGAGCCGGTCTTTTGAAAGTCGCAAACCTTGGAAGCTTCTCAGCTTTCCTTCGGCTCCAGAACCTGGCGGCCGCGATACATGCCGGTCTTCAGGTCGATGTGGTGCGGGCGGCGCATTTCGCCGGAATTCTTGTCCTCGACATAGGTCGGGGCCTTGAGGGCGTCGGCCGAGCGGCGCATGCCGCGCTTCGACGGAGAGGTTTTTCTTTTTGGAACGGCCATGGATATGCTCCACTACATGGTCAAAATGCCCCGGCAACCCTCGCGAAAGGGCCGCATCGAGGCCATAATCTGAGAAAGTCGGGTGCCTATACACGCCTTGCGCCGTTTTGGCCAGCGTTACCCGCGATTTTTTTTGCCGCAGCAGGAAGGAGCCAGGTGCGCCGAGATTCAAGTCAGGCCGAGCTCACTTGAATATCGGTGCACCTAATCAAGACAACCGACATAGGCGCCGGACCGGCTCGCACGGCGCTCGATCAAGCTCGCAAGACGTCTCAGTCCCGGCCCCGGCTTGGCCGGATTGCGCGCGATCGGGTTGGGCAGGCTGACGGCCAGCAGCGCCGCCTGCCTGCGCGACAACTGCTTGGCCGACACGCCGAAATGATGCCGGGCGGCGGCCTCGATGCCGTAGATGCCCGGCCCCCATTCGGCGATGTTGAGATAGATCTCCATGATCCGCCGCTTCGACATCACCGCATCGAAATAGACGGCTAATGGCAGCTCGACGACCTTGCGCACGCTGCCAAGCGGCCGCGACCACAGGAAAAGGTTCTTCACCGTCTGCATGGTGATGGTGGAGGCGCCGCGCGTCGCCTCGCCGGCCAGCGCGTCATCGACCACGCCGCGCAATTCGCCGAGATCGACGCCGCGATGGAAGCAGAACTGCCCGTCCTCAGACATGATCACCGAGTGAGCCAGCACCGGCGCCACGTCATCGATCGACACCCAGCGCCGGTCGTAGCCGGAAAAGGTCACGAGGTCCTTCAGCATCAGGGTTGATATCGGATGCACGAAGGACGGCAGATAGAGGAAGGTGAACACGGCCGGAATGGCCGCAAGCACCAGCGCGACGACCAGGCAGCGCCGGGCGATGCGCCTCACACTGGCGCGGTTCAGGCGCCGCCGTCGCGCCATGTCCAGCCCTTCGCTTCCATGTTCGACGATCGGTTCCGTCAAGCCGTCCCACCCGTGCCTCGCCCTCTCCGGCATAAAGGCGCGCGCCAGCTTGCGCAATGTCTGAGTGTCGGCTACCGGTCCCGGCCATGAGCAAAGACGACCAGATCGCCTTCGAAACCGCGCTTTTCATGCGCGCCGCCGCCGTCGAGACCGAGCTGCGCCGGATCCTCGACGCACGTCCGCTCACCAGTGAGATCGCGCGGCCCGAGCGTTTGATGGCGGCCATGCGCCATGGTGTGCTCAACGGCGGCAAGCGGCTGCGGCCCTTTCTGGTCATGGAAAGCGCCGCGCTGTTTTCAGCCGACAATGACGCCGCGCTGCGCGTCGCCGCGGCGCTGGAATGCGTGCATTGCTATTCGCTGATCCATGACGACCTCCCCTCAATGGACAATGACGACCTGCGTCGCGGCCAGCCGACGGTGCACAAAGCCTTCGACGAGGCCACCGCCATCCTCGCCGGCGACGCGCTGCTGACCTTGGCTTTCGACATCATCGCCGACGAGGCGACGGCCCTGCCTGCCGACCGTAGGGTGGCGCTCGTGCTGGCGCTTGCGCGCGCGGGCGGCGCCGGCGGCATGGTCGGCGGCCAGATGCTCGATCTGGAAGCCGAGCGCAACCGGCCGAACGAGGCGGGCATCATCACGTTGCAGGCGATGAAAACCGGCGCGCTGATCCGCTTCGCCTGCGAGGCCGGCGCGATCGTCGCCGGCGCGCCGACCGCCGAGCGCGAGCGGCTGGCCGAGTTCGGCTCGGCGGTCGGCCTTGCCTTCCAGCTCGCCGACGACCTGCTCGACCTGACCGCGGACGCCAAGCAGATGGGCAAGGCGACGAATAAGGACGCTGCCGCCGGCAAAGCGACGCTTGCTTCGCTGCACGGACCCGACTGGGCGCGCGGCCAGCTGCACGGCCTGATCGACCAGGCACATGCGCTGCTCGAGCCCTATGGCGAGCGGGCAGGGTTGCTCAAGGAGGCTGCCACTTTTGTCGCCACCCGCAACAGCTGACGACAGGCTATCGGACGCCTGAAGATCCTTTTCCGCCATAGCGTCGGCCTGAACGAGGCCGCGTACAATCCACCGGCTCTGACCAACGCCAGCCTCCGCCGCCGTCCACCTGCGGAACGGGCGGCGGTATGAGTGCGGCGACGCGTCGGGACAACGTTATCTCTGCACGTTTGCGACACGCGGATCCGGAATGGGCACGGCGGCGATCAGTTCGCGCGTATAATCCTCGCGCGGTGACGACAGCACCGTGCAGCGCGCCCCGGCCTCGACGATGCGGCCGGCGCGCATGACGGCGACGTCGTGGCTCATGCGCTCGACCACCGCCATGTCGTGCGAGATGAAGAGATAGGCTAAGCCCAGCGTCTCCTGCAGCTCCAGCATCAGGTCAAGCACGCGAGCGCGCACCGACACGTCGAGCGCGGCGACGCTTTCGTCGGCGACGATCAGCTTCGGTTCCAGCGCCAGGGCCCTGGCGATGCAGATCCGCTGGCGCTGGCCGCCGGAAAATTCGTGCGGATAGCGCGAGGCGTGATCGGCTTCGAGCCCCACGCGCGCAAGAAGCGAGGCCACGCGGTCGCGCCGCTCGTCCCTGGTGCCGATGCCGTGAATGACAAGCGGCTCGGCGATGGCGGCGCCCACCGTCATGCGCGGGTCGAGCGAGGCGTAGGGATCCTGGAAGATCATCTGCGCGGCGCGCCGCACCGGCCGCATCGCGCTCGCCGAAAGGCCGCGGATGGACGTGCCGCCGAGGATCACCGAGCCGGTGAACGGGACAAGGCCAAGCACGGCCTTGCCGGTGGTGGACTTGCCGGAGCCGCTTTCGCCGACGAGGCCGAGCGTGCGGCCCGGCCTTATATCGAAGGAGACATCCTGCACCGCAGGCGCCTCCGAGGCGCGGCGGCGGAAGAGGTTGGAAGAGGCGCCGTAGTCGACGACGAGGTTCTCCACCGAAAGCACGGGCGCTTGCCCGTCTGGCGCGGGCGGCCGGGGAGTGGCCGTGACGCGAGGCGGCGAGTCGGTTCCGGCGAAGGCGCCAAGGCGCGGCACGGCTGCAAGCAGCTCGCGCGTATAGTCGGCCTGCGGGCGCTCGAAGATGTCGAGCACGGACGCGGCCTCGACGACCCGTCCCTCGCGCATGACGGCCACTCGGTCGGCCATCTCGGCGACGACGCCCATGTCATGGGTGATGAGGATGATGGCGGTGCCGAATTCGCGCTTCAGTTCCCGCATCAGCTTCAGGATCTGCGCCTGCACCGTCACGTCGAGCGCCGTCGTCGGCTCGTCGGCCAGAAGCACTTTCGGCCGGCAGGACAGCGCCATGGCGATCATCACGCGTTGCCGCATGCCGCCGGAGAGCTCGTGCGGATACTGCTTCATGCGCCGCGCCGGGTCGGTGATATGCACGACATCCAGCATGTCGCGGGCACGCCGCTCGACGCTTGAACCTTCTGCCCCCTGGTGGGTCCGGATCGCCTCGGTCAGTTGCGCGCCGATCGAGTGAACCGGGTTGAGCGACGTCATCGGCTCCTGGAAGATCATCGCGATCTCGCCACCGCGCACGTCGCGCATGGCGCGCTCGGGCAGGCGGGGAAGCGACTGACGTTCGAGCCTGATATCGCCGCCGGCAATGCGCAGCGAGGCGCGCGGCAACAGGCGCATGATCGAAAGCGCCGTCACCGACTTGCCCGAGCCAGACTCGCCGGCAAGGCAGAGCGTCTGGCCCGGCGCCAGCGCAAAGCTGATGCCGTCGATGACGCGCCTTGCCCCTTGCGGCGTCAGCGCATCCACCGACAGATTGTCGACGGTCAGGACAGCATCTCTTCCTCGCCCGGAACCATCCGCCATCAATTGAAGACGATCCTTGGGAAGTAGAACGAGACGACCCAGTTCGGCATGTCAACGATCTCGCTGATGCGCAGGTCGCCGCAGACCGAGCAGAGCATGTAGGCGTCGACAGGTTTCATCCCGTGGCCTGCGGCAAGCAGGTCGACCATGCGCATGACGCTTTCGCGCGCCGCGATCATCAGGTCCGGCCCGACGCCGGTGGTGACCTCGTAGCCCGCCTCGTCGAGATGGCGGCTCACCGGTCCCGGCGTGGTGAAGCGCGGGCTTTCCAGCCGCGCGTCCTTGACCAGCTCGATCGTTGCCTCGACGTCCATGCGGCTCTCGATGGCCGTGCCGCAGACCTCCCCATCCCCTTGGGCGGCGTGGGTGTCGCCGATCGAGAACAGCGCGCCCTCGACCTCGACCGGGAGGTAGAGCGTGGTGCCGGCGGCAAGGTCACGAATGTCGAGATTGCCGCCGACGCGGCGCGGCGGCACGACAGAATGCAGGCCGGGTTCGGCAGGTGCCACGCCGATCGTGCCGGCAAAGGGTTTCAGCGGCACGCGTCCGCCCGGGCCAAAGAGCGCCGGCGCCATCGAGGCGGCATCGTACTTCCAGATATGCAGCGCGGGCTCCTGGAACTGGTCGGCGAGCAGGCCGAAGCCCGGAATGTTGGCGGTCCAGCCGAGGCCCGACGGCTCGAAATGGCGTAGCGTGATCTTCAGCGCATCGCCCGGCATCGCGCCCTCGACATAGACCGGGCCGCTCACCGGATTGACCTTGCCGAAATCCATGGTCGAGACATCCGCCACCGTGGAGTTCGCGTCGAACTGTCCGCCGGAGGAATCGAGGCATTCGAAATGGATCGTCGAACCCGGGCTGGCGGTCAGCGCCGGTTCGAAATCGCGGTTCCAGCCGAAATGGTGGCTGGCGCGATGGATGGTGTAGTCGCACTTCACGCACATGGTTGTTGCTTCTCGTTTGTTCTTGGCAAGCCGCCTTCCCGTTTAGGCGGCGTCATTCAAAAGGCGGCCGGCGGCGGGACGAACGCCCGCCACCGGGAAATGAAACGACCTATTTGTTCACATAGATCGCTTCGTAATCGATGACGCGGGTCGGATCGATGTAGATCTCGTCCGGACCGCCCATGCGCTTGGACTTGGCCACCACGCGGCGTTCGTTGAAGACCGGAATCCAGGGCGCGTCATTGGTCTGGATGTCGGTAAAGATCTGTGCCCAGGCCTTGTTGCGCTCCTCGGCCTTGGCCGGCACCGGCATGGCGTCGGCGGCCTGGCCGCGGGCGTCGATGTCCTTGTTGCAGTACCATGACCAGTTCCAGCCGCCGGCGACCGCGCTGCCGCAGCCGAGGATCGGCCCGTAGAAGTCGGAGGGATCCGGGAAGTCGGCGATCCAGCCGAGCCCGCCGGACCAGACCATGGGCGCCTGGCCCTGTGTGCCGCCGGCGGCAATCACGTTCGGATTGGCTACCGCCTTGATCTCGGCCTTGACGCCGATCGCCGCCAGATCCTGCTGGATCGCTTGTGTGATACGCGGCTGCGGATCGGTGTTGGAAGTATAGATCTGGGTCGAGAAGCCGTCCTTCAACCCGGCCTCGGCAAGCAGCGCCTTGGCCTTTTCGGGATCGTAGGCATAGCCCTTGTAGTTCTGGTCGTAACCCGGCATCAGCGGCGGCAACACCTGGTTTGCCGGCGTGGCGCGGCCATTGATGATCCGCACAATGCGGTCCTTGTTGATGGCCATGTTGACGGCCTGCCGCACCTTGGCATTGTCAAAAGGCTTTACCTGGGTGTTGAGCGTGACATAGCTCGTTTCGAGCTGCTGGCGGTCGACGATCATGCCCTCGAACTCGGGAGACTTCTTCATCTCCAGATATTTCGCCGGCGGGATACCGTCGCCGGCGATGTCGACCTCGCCCTTCTGCAGGCGCAGCAGCGCCACCAGCGGCTCCTGGCCGACCTCGACCGTGAAGGAATCGACATGCGGTCGGTCCTTGACGAAGTAGTCAGGGTTTTTCTGGAAAACGAGGCGCTGGCCGATTGTCCATTCCTTCAGCGTGAAGGCGCCGGAGCCGACCGGATGCTTACCGAAGTCGCCGCCGGCGGCCTGCACCGCCTCCTTCGGTACGACGGAGGCGAAGTTGAGCGCCAGCACGTTGAGGAAGGTGGCGTCGGGCTGCGCCAGGGTGAACTTCACCGTATGGTCATCGACGGCAGTGATGCCGTCCATCGTCTCGGCGGTGCCGGCCGTCATCTTGTCGGCGCCCACGATCGAGTGGAAGAAGCCAGCGCCCGGGCCTTGCGTCTTCGGGTTGACGGCGCGCTCGATCGACCATTTGACATCCGCCGCCGTCACCGCGCGGCCGTTGGTGAACTTGACGCCGGGGTGCAGCTTGAAGGTGTAGACCTTGCCGTCGTCGGAGACGTCGTAGCTGTCAGCGAGCGACGGCCCCAGTTCCGTCGTGCCCGGCTTGTAATCGACCAGGCGCGAGAACAGGGCGTTGATCATCGACCAGTTCTGCCAGTCATAGCCGATGGCGGGGTCGAGCGTGGCGATGTCGTCCTTGTAGGTGACGATGATGTCGCCGCCATTGGTCGGCGTGTCGGCGAAGGCGGCGGGTACCGGGGCCGAACTGGCGAGCAGGGCCGCCAGGCCGATCTTTCTGACGAATTTATGCATGAGTTCACTCCTCTGATGGTCTTGTTGGTTATTGGCTGCGAATGCGGGGATCGACGAACGGGGCGACGAAGTCGGCGAGCAGGTTGCCGAGCACGATGGCCAGCGCCGAGACCAATGTGACGCCCATGATGATCGGCACGTCGACCTGCTGGATGGCCTGCCAGGCAAGCTGGCCGATGCCGGGCCAGCCATAGACGGCCTCGACCACGACCACGCCGCTCATGAACTGGCCGATGTCGATGCCGACCATGGCGATGATCGGCAACAGCGCGTTGGGCAACGCGTGTCCGAGCACGACGCGGCGGCCGCTGAGGCCCTTGGCGTGGGCGGTGCGCACATAATCCTGGCGCAGCACCTCGATCATGGCGGAACGCACCATGCGCGCATACCAGCCGGCGCCAAGCACGCCGAGCGTGAGCGCCGGCAGCACGACATGCCGCGCCGAGCCGAAGCCGGACATCGGGAACCAGCCGAGCGTGGCGGCAAAGACATAGAGAAGCAGCAGTGCCACGACGAATTGCGGCGACGAGACGCCGACGAAGGACAGCATCATGACCGAGCGGTCGACGAAGCCGCCGCGCCGGACCGCCGCGATGATGCCGAAGGTGAGGCCGAGCGCGACCTCGACCACGATGCCGGCGGCCATGAGGATGAGCGTCGCCGGCAGCCGCGCCAGGATCAGCGGCAGCACCTCGGTCTTCTGCGTATAGGAGCGGCCGAGATCGCCATGCAGCAGGTTGCCGACATAGTGCACGAACTGCATGACCAGAGGCTGGTCGAGGCCAAGCTCATGCCGGATGGCGGCCACCATCTGCGGCGTCGCGGAGCGCCCGGCGATCAGCACTGCAGGGTCCGCCGGCAGGAAATAGAGCAGAAGGAAGGTGATGGCGGCCACGCCGAGCAGGATCAGCACGGCCTGGACGAGACGGCGGGCGAGGAAGAAGGCCATCGTCACAACCTCCCGCGCTGGGTCGGGTCGAGGATGTCGCGCAGCGCGTCGCCGATCAGGTTGAAGGACAATGCCGTGGCGAGGATGATCGCGCCGGGGATGAACACCAGCCACGGCGCATCCTGGAAATAGCTCTGGCTCTCGAAGATGATGTTGCCCCAGGATGGCTGCGGCGGCTGCACGCCGATGCCGAGGAAGGACAGCGTGGCCTCGAGCAGCACGGTGGTGGCGATGCCAAGCGTGCCCCAGACGATCGCGGTCGGCATCAAGTGGGGAAGGATGTGCAGAAGGATGATGCGACCGTTGCCGGCGCCCAGCGAACGCTCGGCGACGATGAAGTCGCGTTCCACCAGGCCGCGCGTCTCGGTGTAGACGATGCGGGCGACCTGCACCCAGTTCACCAGGGCGATGACCATCGCGACAATCCACAGGCTGGGTGTCAGGAGTGCCGCGAGCGCGATGGCGAGCAGCAGCGCTGGAAAGGCCATCATCAGGTCGGTGAAGCGCATCAGCAAATTGCCGACGGCGCCGCGCAGATAGCCGGCGAGCAGCCCGACGAGCAATCCGATCGCGACGGCGACTCCGTTGGCGACGAGACCGATGATCAGCGACGTGCGGGCCCCGAACAGCACGCGGGCGAAGAGGTCGCGGCCGAGCGTGTCGGTGCCGAACAGATGGTCGCTGCCAGGCGGCAGTGGCGCGCCTTCGAGCGACAGGCCGTCGGCAAGCTGGTCGTCCGGCGAGAAATGGGCGATCCATGGCGCGAAGATCGCCGCCAGCAGGACGAGCACGACCACGATCAGCCCGAAGAGGGCGGAAGGCCGTCTTACAAGTTCGCGCAATACCCGCATGCCAGGGCCTACATCGCGCGCGGCACGGGCTCGTGCCCGGCGACTATGGAAGCGGCGACGTGCTCGACGGTGAGCCGGCGCTGCATGGCGAGACGGCAGAGCGTGCGATAGGCGCCGGTCTCATCGCCGCCTTGCGCAGCCATGATCGAGCGCATCGCGTCGTAGACGATCGGTCTCAGCCGCAGCCGCTCCTCCAGGCCGGCGATGCGTGCCTTGACGGCGGTGCGCTCATGGTGGGCGTGCGTGGCAAGCACCAGCGCCGGATAGATCGAGGAGGCGGTGACCGGCTTGGCAATGAGCGCGCCGGCACCCTTTCCCAGCGCCCAGGCGATGCGGCCCGGCGCCTCGGAGCCGAGCAGCGCCACCACCGGAACGGGCGCGGCGTCGCCGTCCCATGGCAAGAGATCGTCCCACCCCTGGTCGGCGTCGACAAGCACGATGTCGGCCGGCGTTTCGGCGAGATCGAGCGGCTTCCATTGGACATGCGCTGTCACGCCGAGACGTTCGAGCTGACGCTTCAGGCGCTCGATGTTGTCGTCGGCGCGATGCAGGATCGCGGCGCGCCAGGAAACGAAATTCGGCGTCCGCGTCATTGCACGACCCTCAGATGCGGGACGGGCTGGCTGGCCAGCGTCCCGACAAGATAGGGATCGGCGACGATCGCGCCATGCGAGGCAATGACATCGAAGCCGGACTGCTCGTTGATGCGGCCGAGATGGAAAGGCAAAGCCGCATGATTGGTGCGCGGGTCGATTGCGAGGGGTCCGAGCACGGTTTGCCTCGGTCTGGCGTGCAGGAAGCCGCGCACGCTGGCGGGGTCGTCACGATTGGCCTCGGTGATCGCCTCGGCGCAGAGCTTCACCGCCGCATACGCGCCGGCGAAGAAGCTGGAGACGCGGCGCCCCGCGCCGAAACGGGCGGCGACGCGCTGCTTGAAGATCCGATTTTCGAGCGACGCCAGGCTTTCGAAATAAGAGGCCGTCGAGAGGTGGCCGGCGGCCGTGCCCGGCTCGATTTCGCCCAGTTCGCATTCCGTCAGGTCGCAGCTCAGCACCGGGCAGCGTTCCGGCGCGAAGGCAGGATTGCGATCCGCCAACCGGCGCACGGCAGCCAGGAACGCATAGCTTGAAGGGCCGATCATGTTGTTCAAGATGAAGTCGGGCCGATGCCGCTCCAGATCGGCGATCAGCAGGCCGACATCGGTCTCCTCGATCGGCAGATAGCGCTCGCCGAGCACCTCGCCGCCCGCGCGCGTGAGAAGCTCGCGCGCGAGCCGGTTCATCTCCCAGCCCCAGACATAGTTGGCGCCGGCGAGATAGACCCGCTTGCCGTGGCGCGGCAGCATATAGTCGAACAGCGGTATCAGATGCTGGTTGGGGCAGGCGCCGGTGTAGATGACGTTCTCGTTGGCCTCGAAGCCCTCGTAGGGGCAGATGTACCAGAGCAGCCCGTCATATTTCTCCACGAGCGGGATGACATCCTTGCGCGACAGGGAGGTGATGGTGCCGATCACATTGCGGCAGTGATCGTCGCGCAGCATGGAGCGGATCAGGTCGAGGTAGCGCTCCGGCTGGCCGCCCGGATCGCCGAAGACCGGCTCGACGCGCACGGGACCTCCGGCTTTCTCCAGTTCCTCGATGGCAAATTCGGCGCCGGCGCGGCAGTCGCGGCCGATCGCACCGTAGGGACCGGTGGTCGAATAGAGGATGCCGACCCTGAACGTCTTCACCCGGACCTCAAAAAACAAAGGCCCCACACGCACCTCATGCTCCATGAGACGCGGCGAGGCCATGCTGCCCTTGCCCGGCCATGCCGGACGCGATGTGTTACGCGGGAAATTGTGCGCTTGCGAAATAGAACACGAGCAGACGCACGCTTGTCAACGGTCCCGCGCGCGAATGACTGCGATGGCTGGACGTTTGCCCATCAAGCGACCGGTTTCGCTCAAAGCCGCCACGGTTTTCAGCGGCGACGCCGTGATCCTGGTCGGGCTACGGGTTCTTCTGCGCCCGCTTTTCGAGTTCGACCGTGCGTGTGCTTAGATCGTCCAGTTCAAACCCTTGCGAGTCGAGAAGGGCCGCCGATCCATTGTTGGGATCGGCGGCGAGACGTCTCGTTTCCTGTAGGTGATGTTTCAGCCAGGCGCGCTGCTCGCGCTGCAGCCGCGCCCGCTCCGGGCCATGTCTGCGATGTATCAGAGTGTTGTATGCAGCGTTCAACCTGGCATCGAACT
This sequence comes from Mesorhizobium sp. WSM4976, assembly GCF_029625685.1. Classification (NCBI taxonomy): domain Bacteria; kingdom Pseudomonadati; phylum Pseudomonadota; class Alphaproteobacteria; order Hyphomicrobiales; family Phyllobacteriaceae; genus Mesorhizobium; species Mesorhizobium sp. WSM4976. The sequence continues at coordinate 37,422 of NZ_JARTVT010000011.1, read as the reverse complement.
TGTCGATCTCAATCTTCCCGCAATCCAGCATTGCGGATGACACGCCGTTGGACCGATCGACGCACGCTTTCATCTCTGCATCGCTTTGCGCCATGGCGGGGTGGGTCGTAAGCATGGTCAACATTACGAGAAGGGGGACATATCGGAGCATCGATGTAGTTCCTCGATATCTAACCCCGAAGGGCGATCGGCCAGCCATGGTCTTCTCTAGCTCCCGAAACCGCAGTCGCTTTCTGGCGAAAAGGTGTCATGGTCGACAAATCAGCCGTGCCGCCACCAACGAAATCTTAATGTAAATCGAGCGTAATCCCGACCATTAAAATTGTGCGTATGGGTTGGGGTTGCGCATGCCGGAATATTCTTCCTTCCTTCGCTCGATCCGGATCCGCTACATTTCGGGGCTGCTTGTCTTCGCGCTGGCCTCGGCCGCCGTCATGTTCGCGCTCAACCGTGTGAATTCGTACCGTCACGAGGTCGATGCCCTCAGCGGCAATGTCGTCATCTTCGCCCGCGATCTGCGCAACGCCACCAATTTCGCCGAGACGACCGGGACAGCCTGGCGCAGCGAGACGCGCGACGCGCTGGCCTCCGCCGCGCGCGGCCACTCCGAACGGCTGACGGGCGAGATCGAGGGCCTGAATGCCGAGCTCGCGGCCATCCGGCCGAAACTGTCCCGGAACACGATCAATGCGCTCGATTCCTCCTCGGTCAACGGTGACCTGTTCTGGTCGGCGCGCGATATGGTGCGCAACTTCAACCTGATGTCGGCGGCCCAGAAGGTGGACGAGTGGAGCTTTCGCGAGATCCGCAACCAGAACGACCTGTTCGCCCAGCCGATGCTGGTGCGCGTGCGCACGGCGCTCGACGAGGAACGACGCCTCGCCGATGCGGCCAGCGACCGGCTGCTTTTGTGGGCAAGCGGCCTGCTGGTCGCCGTGCTCGCCATCGCCGCAGTGCTGATCTTCAGGCCGATGGAGAATGCGATCCGCCGAGCCTTCGCCGAGAGCGCCGCGTCGCTGTTCAAGGCCGAGGCCGCCGACCGCGCCAAGTCGGAATTCCTGGCCAATATGAGCCATGAGATCCGCACGCCGATGAACGGCGTGCTCGGCATGGCCGAACTGCTGGCCAAGACCGAGCTGACGCCGCGCCAAAAAACCTTCACCGACGTCATCGTCAAATCCGGCAACGCGCTGCTCACCATCATCAATGACATCCTCGATTTCTCGAAGATCAATGCAGGCCAGCTGACGCTCGACCCCGCCCCCTTCCGCCTGGCGGAAGCGGTCGAGGATGTGGCGACGCTGGTGTCGGCGCGCGTTGCCGAAAAGAACCTCGAACTCATCGTGCGCGTCGATCCGCGCCTGCCGGCCTTTGTCGTGGGCGATGCAGGGCGCTTCCGCCAGATCGTCACCAATCTGCTCGGCAACGCCGTGAAGTTCACCGAGAAGGGCCATGTGCTGGTCGATGTCGGCGGCGATGTCGTCGACGGCGTCGTCCAGCTCAAGGTCCGCGTCGAGGACACTGGCATCGGCATCCCGGCCGAAAAGCTGCAAAGCGTGTTCGAGAAATTCGCCCAGGTCGACGGCTCGTCGACCCGCCGCCACGAAGGCACCGGGCTTGGCCTTGCGATCGGTGCCCGGCTTGTCGACCTGATGGGCGGCAAGATCGGCGTCGAAAGCGAGATCGGCCGCGGCTCCGTCTTCTGGTTCGCCGTGCCGCTGCCCGCGCACAACCAGGAGGCAGGCGATAAGCTGGTGCCGGTCGACGTCACCGGCGCCCGGGTGCTGGTCATCGACGACAATCCGGTCAACCGCGAGATCCTGCTGGAGCAGCTCAGAAGCTGGAGCTTCGACTGCGCGGCCGCCGAAAGCGGCGCCGTCGGCCTGGCCTTCCTCGACCGCGCCTGCCAGCTCGGCGCCTCCGTCGACTGCATCATCCTCGACTACCAGATGCCCGGCATGAACGGTGCCGATGTCGCCAAGGCGATCGCCGCCGACAGCCGGCTTTGCTCCATCCCGGTCGTGCTGCTCACCTCGGTCGACCAGGTCGATTTCGGCAGGATGGTGATCGATTTCGGCATCGTCGCGCATCTCACCAAGCCGGCGCGTTCGGCAGTGCTGCTGGGCACGGTGATCTCCGCCATCCAGAAGGCGCGCACCCAGGGCGCCAAGGCGCATTTCGTGCGCGAGCCGGTCGCGGCGCAGGCGCCGCCGCCGTCCTTCACCGTCATCCGCGGCCCGGCGGTGCCCGTGCCGGCGGCATCGGAATCGACCACTGCCCCGAGCGGTCCGATCGATATCCTGATTGCCGAGGACAACGAGGTGAACCAGCTGGTCTTCGGCCAGATCCTCAACGGTTTCGGGCTGAGCTACCGCATCGCCGGCAACGGCCGCACGGCCGTTGAAATGTACCGCGCGCTGCGCCCCCGCCTGGTGCTGATGGACGTCTCCATGCCCGAGATGAACGGCTATGAAGCAACCCGCGCCATCCGCGTGATCGAGGAGCAGTACGGCGAGCGCACGCCGATCATCGGCGTCACCGCGCATGCGCTCAAGGGCGACCGCGAGAAATGCGTCGAGGCCGGCATGGACGACTATCTGCCGAAGCCAGTGTCGCCCGACCGCCTCGGCGCCAAGATCGGCGCCTGGCTCAGCGAGACGGTGACGGCCAAGACGGCGTAGCTACCGGTTGCGCATCACCACGCAGGCGCCGCCGATGCTTTGCAGCTTGTCGCAGATGCCGTTGGCCTCGCCGCGCGAGTCCGCGCCGATCCTGACCGCGTAGATGCCGCGCCTGCCGATCGGAGTGCGCACCCGGCTGACCACCGGATCATGGCTGGCGAGCAGCGCCGGGAACCGGCTTTTGACCCTCAGCCATTGGCTGATCGCCGCGGAACGGCGGAAATTGCCCGCCACCTGCACGCCCCACGGCTTGACGTTGATCGAGGCCATGGCGACCGTCCGCGACATGATCATCGGCAGCCGGCGGCAGGCGACCGGGAAGCTCATCTTCGAGTCAAGCGGCTGGACTGTGCCGGCGTAGGACTTGTCCGTGAACTTATCGACGGGTTCGCCCATGATGTCGAATACATAGCTTTCCGTCTCCATTGGCAGGAAGCCGCCGAAGGTAAGCCAACGCGACACGCGGTTCTCGCCGGCATTGTAGGCGGCTGCCGCGAGGCCGAGGTTGCCGTAGCCCGCCTTCATCTCGGCTAGATATTTCGCGGAAGCCGGGATTGCCTGCTCGATGTCGAAGGAATTGGCCAGGCCGCGCATCTTGGCGGTTCCCGGCATGAACTGCGCGATGCCTTCGGCGCCGACTGGGCTCACCGCGTTCGGGTCGAAGCGGCTCTCCTTCCAGATCAGCCGGGCGAAGAACTCCTTGGGCAGGCCATTCTGCTGGGATTGGGCTTCGATCAGATCGCAGACACGGTTGATCAGCCGTTTGCCGGCCGATTTCGACTGCGGTGGGTCGGCGGACGCGCCTGCCACCCAACTCAAGCTGCAAAGCAAGGCCAGAGCCACCGTGAGGAAACGGTGCATCGGCCTACTCGGCCGCGGCTTTGCCGTGTCCGTAGCGCTGCTCGATATAGTCGGCGACCATCTTCTCGAAATCCTGCGCGATCGACGGACCGCGCAGCGTCGCCGCTTTCTTGCCGTCGATGAAGACAGGCGCCGTCGGCGTCTCGCCGGTGCCGGGCAGCGATATGCCGATGTCGGCATGCTTGGATTCGCCCGGACCGTTGACGATGCAGCCCATCACCGCGACCTTGAGATTCTCGACGCCGGGATATTTCTCGCGCCACACCGGCATGTTCTTGCGGATATCGGCCTGGATGCTCTGGGCGAGTTCCTGAAACACGGTGGACGTCGTGCGGCCGCAGCCGGGGCAGGCCGCGACGATCGGCACGAACTGCCGGAAGCCCATGGTCTGCAGCAGTTCCTGCGACACTTGCACCTCGCGCGTGCGGTCGCCATTCGGCTCCGGGGTCAGAGAGATGCGGATCGTGTCGCCGATGCCCTGCTGCAGAAGAATACCCATGGCGGCGGACGAGGCGACGATGCCCTTGGTGCCCATGCCGGCTTCAGTCAGGCCCAGATGCAGGGCGTGATCGGAGCGTGTCGCTAGCTCGGTATAGACGGCGATGAGGTCCTGCACGCCGCTGACCTTGGCCGACAGGATGATCTTGTCGCGGCCGAGCCCAATCTCTTCCGCCATCTCGGCCGACAGGATCGCCGACTGGACGATCGCCTCGCGGGTGACCTCCTGCGCGGTGAGCGGCGAGCCCTTCGCCTGGTTGTCGTCCATCAACCGGGTCAGCAGCTCCTGGTCGAGCGAGCCCCAGTTGACCCCGATGCGCACCGGCTTGTCATGCCTGATCGCCATCTCGACGATCGCCGCGAACTGGCGGTCCCTCTTGTCCTTGAAGCCGACATTGCCGGGATTGATGCGGTATTTCGCCAGCGCCTCGGCGCAGGCCGGATGATCGGCCAAGAGCTTGTGGCCGATATAATGGAAGTCGCCGACCAGCGGCACATCGATGCCGAGCCGCAACAGTCGCTCATGGATGCGCGGAACCGCCGCCGCGCTCTCGTCGCGGTCGACCGTGATGCGCACGATTTCCGAGCCGGCGCGATGCAGCGCCGCAACCTGGGCGACGGTCTGGTCGACATCGGCGGTGTCGGTGTTGGTCATCGACTGCACGACGACAGGCGCGCCGCCGCCGACCATCACGCCGCCGACCGACACGCGGACCGACGTGCGCCGCGGAAAGGGAGAAGAGAAATATCCGGTCATGCCGGCCGCCTTCATCTGAAAGTTCCGGGCATGAGGTGGCGGAGCAAAGATGGCTTGTCAATGGCAGGCGGCAGGCGAGGTTGGCAAATCCGCAGCCGCCACGCGAAAAATGCCAGCTCTGCCGATCGCGAGATCCGCGACCGAACTTTCCACCGATTTCAGTTAAAAAGCACCATGCCGGTGGCATTTCTTGCCACCGGAAGTTTCACCGCGGCGGGTTGCGGCGATGGTGCCTGGAGGAGCTTCAGTGTGTCGTCGGGCTAGCCTTCAGCTTTTCAATCTCGTCCTTGATTGCCAGCTTGCGTCGCTTGAGATTCACGATTTCGAGGTCGTCTACCGAAGGATGGTTCATCGCGTCGGTAAGCTCGCGCTCGATATCACCGTGTTTCCGCTGCAACTCATCAAGATGGGATGCAAGAGACATGATTGGTTCTCCCTTTCATGGTTTCCTCGATTGCAGCCGTCGCAGGCACGTCCACCGCAGGTTGCGACTGTGACGGCACCATGACAGTTTGCCACCAACCGATCTCTATGTCGAATGACACGTGGTAGCATTCCACGACAAAGTGAAATGTGATAAGGGCTGCGCGCCGGCCTCAGACCAACAAGTCACAAACCCAAACGGTCCCGCCCAGACAGCCCGATTGGGCGATGCATACGCAGACGGTAGATAATGTCCGAACAGGAACAGGCTGAAATACGCCTCGAATATTCCCGGCTCAAACAAGAACACGCCGATTTCGACGCCGCTATAAACGCGATGATCGCCACGGGCTGCGACCCGCTTCAGATTCAGCGAATGAAGAAGAAGAAGCTGATGCTGAAAGACCGGCTGTCGGCGCTGGAAGACCGCATCATTCCCGACATCATCGCCTGAGCGGGTAGCTTCCCCGGAGACATGCTTTTAAGAGATCGAAAGCCGGGCGGCCCGCTCGCGCAGCAGCGCGACCAATTCGCCTGTTCGCGCCTCCGACGTGTCGATCGGCACCACCAGGCACATCGTCGCCTCGACCCTGCCAGGCGCCGAGAACACGGGCGCCGCCAGGCATTTGGTGTAAGCATCGACCAGGCCCGACGTGACGCAATAGCCGGTGACGCGCGCCCGAGCGATGTCATCGATGAAGTCATCGATCTCTATCTTGCGGCCGTCCGGCAGCACGAGATCGTCTTCCGTGACCATCGCCTCGATTCGGCTGCGATCAAGACCGGCCAGCAGCAACCGCCCCGAAGCAGTCCATGGCAGTGGGATCTGCAGGCCGGTGGCCGAGCTGATGCGGAACGGCCTGGTTCCCGGGCTTGAATGGATGATGGTGTAGCGACCGCTCTGCAGCATGCAGAGCTCGGACGTCTCCCCGGTCTCGCGCGACAGCGTATCGACCTCCTGGCGGCCGCGCCTCAGCAGATCGTTGCCGCGCATATAGGCCATGCCATAGAGATAGAGCTTCTTGCCGAAATAGACGCGATTGCCGTCGCCGGCCATTTCCAGGAGCCCGGCTTCGACCAGCTCGCGCACCAGCGTGTAGGTGGTCGAGCGCGGCGCATTGAGCCCCTTGGCCAACTCGCCGATGCCGATCGCGCGCTGGTTGGCGTGCAGGAACTCCAGGATGTTCAAGACCCTGTTGAGGCCTTTCTCGCGCGAGCCAGCCGGCCGCTCTTCGCCCGTGCCTTCGCCCGGCCACCCGGTCAGCATTTCACTCTCTTGCATTGTCGATTCCTGGTGCTAGTATCTGTCTTGTACAGGATACACACGTCTCTTGTAAGAGACAATCGCTGATTGCGGGTGTATTTCTGCTGCATTGGGGAACACACCATCAAAGGAGGTCGCTGTGAACGACACATCCGGCAGACGTGATTTTCTGAAACTGGGAATGGCGGGGCTGGCCACCGCCGGCGCGCTCACCGCCATCAGCGCCGAGAAGGCAGCCGCGCAAGCCGCGTCCGACAGCGTGCTGCGCACCGCGCTTGATCGCGGCAAGCTGATCGTCGGCACCGGCAGCACCAACGCGCCGTGGCATTTCGAGAATGATGCCGGTGAACTCGTTGGCATGGACATCACGATGGGCCGCATCCTCGCCAAGGGCCTCTTCGACGATCCCAGCAAGGTCGAGTTTGTTCAGCAGGATCCGGCGCAGCGCATTCCGAACGTGACGACCAACAAGGTCGACATCACCATCCAGTTCATGACCATGACCGCGCAGCGCTCGCAGTTGGTCCATTTCTCGCGGCCATACTATGTCGAGGGCGTGGCGCTGCTGACGCTGCCGGGCTCCGAGAACAAGACTTTCGACAAGCTCCTGGCCAACGGCGCCAACACGCGCATCTCGATCCTGCAGAATGTCGACGCCGAAAGCTCGGTGCATTTCGCCTTGCCGCAGGCGCAGGTGCTGCAGATCGACACCCAGGCGAACGTGCTGCAGGCGCTGGAATCCAAGCGAGCCGACGCCGCCGCCGTCGATCTGTCGACCGTGCGCTGGCTCGCCTCGCGCAACCCCGACAAATATTTCGACGCCGGCAAGAGCTGGTACTCGATGCTTTACGGCGCTGCCGTCCGGCAAGGCGACCTTGATTGGCTGACCTTCGTCAACCAGACCTTCACCATCGCCATGTTCGGCCATGAGACGGCGCTCTACGACGCCGCCTTCAAGGAATATTTCGGCCAGGAGCCGCCGCCGCGCCATCCCGGCTTCCCGGTCATCTGACCAAGCCTACGCCAGGCCAGCGGAGGAGCGCATCAGGCGCTCTTCCGCCTGTTTCTCCTCGCACGGGCCATGCGGATGACGAATCCTGTGTTCGTCACCGCGAGCCATTGAGACGGACGCATGGGCTACACGCTCAATTTCAACCTGATCTGGCGGCATTTCGACAAGCTGTGGGGCGGCCTGCTGCTCAGCCTCGAACTCGCCGTGATCTCAATCGCCATCGGCATCGTGATCGGGTTGGTGCTGGCGGTCTGGTACGTCTCGGCCGGGCGCCTCATGCGTACGATCATCGCGGCTTATGTCGAATTCATCCGCAACGTGCCATTGATCCTGCTCGTCTATCTCGTCTTCTACGGTGTGCCGACCGTCATAGATCTCGCCTACAGCGCGCCCACCTCTTTTGTCGTGACGCTGTCGGTCTACAGCGGCGCCTATCTGGTCGAAGTGTTCCGTTCCGGCCTGGAAGCTGTGCCGCGCGGCCAGCTCGACGCCGGCAAGGCGATCGGCCTCACCCCATGGCAGCGCCTGATCCATGTACGCCTGCCGACGATGCTGCGCATCACGCTGCCGGCGCTGTCCAACACCTTCATCTCGCTGTTCAAGGACACCTCGATCGCTTCGGTCATCTCCGTGCCCGAACTCACCTACGGGGCCCAGTGGATCAACTTCAACACATTCCGCATCGTCGAGGTCTATCTGGTGACGACGGCGATGTATCTGGTGACCGGTTACGCCCTGCTGTTCGCGCTCAGGCTGGTCGAACGCCGGTTCAGGGCGGCGCGCTGAGATGCTGAGCCAGATCCTCTACGCCCTGCCGTTCCTCGCCGAAGGCTTCGCCTTGACCTTGTGGGTCTCGCTGCTGGTCGTGGTCCTGTCTTTGATCGCGGGGGTGCTCCTGGGTGTCGGCCTCGTCTATGGGCCGGCGCCGCTGCGTTGGGCGGTACGCATTTTCTCGGACACCATTCGCGGCATCCCGATCCTGGTGCTGATGTTCTTCGTCTATTATGGCCTCCCCGCGGTCGGACTGCATCTGCAGTCCTTCTGGGCGGCGGTGCTGGCGCTCACGCTGTTCAAGACGGCGCAGGTCGTCGAATATGTGCGGGGCGCCGTCGCCTCGATACCGAAGGGCCAGTCGGAAGCGGCGATGGCGATCGGCCTCACCTTCCGGCAGCGCCTGACCTCGGTCATCTTCCCGCAGGCCTTCCGCCGCTTCCTGCCGCCCTGGATCAACGGGGTTACCGATGCCGTGAAGGGCAGCGCCCTGGTCTCGCTGCTCGGCATCACCGACCTGATGCAGGCAATCAACCAGGTCATCGGCCGCACCTATGAGGCGATGCCGCTCTACATCCTCGGCGCCCTGATCTATTTCGCCGTCAACTACGCGCTTTCCTACGCCAGCCGCAGGCTGGAACGGCGCTTCGCCTTCATCCGGGACTAACGCCATGGCCACCAGCTCCAACAATAGCCCAGCGCTTCTCGACATCGCCGAGGTCTCGAAATCCTTCGGCCCGGTCGCGGTGCTGCGCTCGGTCAGCCTGCAGGTCGCCAAGGGCGAGGTGGTGACCATCATCGGCCCTTCCGGCAGCGGCAAGACCACGCTGCTGCGCTGCGTGAACTTCCTCGAGAGCTATGACTCGGGCTCGATCCGCATCGATGGCAAGGAAGTCGGATACCGTGATGCCGGGACGCGCCAGCGCCGCGGCGAGCGCGACTTGGCCGCCATGCGCGCCGAAACCGGCATGGTGTTTCAGAGCTTCAATCTCTTCCCGCATCTGTCCGCGGCCGGCAACATCATGCTCGGCCTCACCAAGGTTCGCGGCAAGAGCAGTGCCGAAGCCCGCTCGATCGCCGAACACTGGCTGGGTCGCGTCGGCCTCGCCCACAAGGCCGACAGCCTGCCGGCGGAGCTTTCCGGTGGCCAGCAGCAGCGCGTCGGCATTGCCCGCGCCGTCGCCATGGAGCCAAAGATCCTGCTGCTCGACGAGATCACCTCGGCGCTCGACCCCGAGCTCGTCGGCGAGGTGCTGGCTGTGGTGAAGAGCCTCGCCGAGGACGGCATGACCATGGTGATGGTGACGCATGAAATGGCCTTCGCCCGCGATGCGTCGAGTCGCATCGTGTTCATGGCCGATGGCGGCGTCTCGGCGGTCGGACCGCCGAAGGAAGTCCTTGCCGCGGAGACGACCAACGAGCGTCTCCGCACATTTCTGGCGCGCTTCCGCGCCTCGCATTTCTGACAGCGGATGGCTCTCGCCATCCAAGGAGTACCCTTCCATGACGCCTTACCAACGGCTCGCCGAACTCGGCCTGACGCTGCCGGAGCCGCCGATGCCCATCGCCAACTTCGTCACTCATGCCGAAAGCGGCCGGCTGATCTTCCTCTCGGGCCAGGGGCCGCTGCGCGCCGACGGCACGCTATGCACCGGCAAGGTCGGCGACGACGTGACAGTCGATCAGGCTTATGAGCATGCCCGTCTTACCGGCCTCAACCTGCTTGCGGTCATGCATGCGGCGGCGGGCGACCTCGGCCGCATCGTGCGCGTGGTGAAGCTGCTCGGCTTCGTCAACGCGACCCCGACCTTCAGCGACCACCCCAAAGTGGTCAATGGCTGCTCCGATCTTTTCGCCGATGTCTTCGACAAGATCGGCGGCCATGCCCGCTCCGCCATCGGCGTCGGCTCGCTGCCACGAAACATCACCGTCGAAATCGAAGCGGTTGTCGAGATCGCCGCCTGACTTTCAGGGAGTCCCCTCACATGAAAACCTATTCCGACGCCGGCTCCAACACCACCATCCGCGAGCGGCTGGGGCTGAGACCCATCATCAATGTCTCCGGCACGATGACGACGCTTGGCGCCTCGATCATTGTTCCGGAAGCGATCAGCGCCATGGCGGAGATCGCCTCGCAATGGGTGGAGATGGACGATCTGCAGCGCGCCGCGAGCGCGGTCGTCGCCCGTCTCACTGGCGGCGAGGCCGGCTTCATCACCGCCTGCTGCGCCTCTGGCATCACCATGGCGATCGCCGGCGCAATGACCGGCACGAACCTTCTGGCGATCGAGCGCCTGCCGGACGACACGGAAGGCCTGAAGTCCGAAGTCGTCATCCAGCTCGGCCATATCGTCAATTACGGCGCGCCGATCGACCAGTCGATCCGCGTCGCCGGCGCCAAGGTGATTCCGGCGGGTACCGTCAGCGTCACCCAAGACTACCATGTTCGCGAAGCGATCAACGAGCGCACGGCGGCGGCCCTCTACGTCGTCGCGCATCACACCGTGCAATACGGCATGCTTTCGCTGGAGGAGTTCTGCGAGATCTGCCATGCCAAGGGCGTGCCGGTGATCGTCGACGCCGCCTCGGAATATGACCTGCGCAGCTTCCTGGCGCGCGGTGCCGACATCGTCGTCTATAGCGGCCACAAATTCCTCTCGGGCCCGACCAGCGGCATCGTCACCGGCCGCAAGGATTTGGTGCGCGCCGCCTATCTGCAGAACCGCGGCGTCGCGCGCGCCATGAAGGTCGGCAAGGAAAGCATAGCCGGCACCATGGCGGCGCTCGACGCCTGGGAAAAGCGCGACCATGCCGGCATCCGCCGGCGCGAGGAGGCGGCGCTCAATCTGTGGAAGGACGCGCTCGAGGGCATTCCGGGAATCGGTGCGCAGATTATTCCCGACCCGACCAACAATCCGCTCGATCGCCTGCAGGTCTTCGTGCGCCCGGAGAGCCGCTTCACGGCCGCCGGACTTGCCTCCGCGCTCGCCGCCGGCTCGCCGCCCGTCATCGTGCGCAACCACGAGGTCGAGCGCGGCCATTTCTTCCTCGATCCCTGCAATCTGCATCCCGGCGAGGCGGAGGTCGTGGCCGAGCAACTGCGCGCGGTGCTGACGGCGAAGGACCGGCCCGCCGACGCAATGAAGGTCGCCCGCAAGGATTCGGCGGGTTCGCTACGCTGGCCGGATTAGCTGGCCGCCGTCGCGACGATCCTTGCGGCTATCTGCGAATTCCGCTAAGGCGCGCCTTTGCCGCCGGGAGCGAAACCTTGACCGATCAGCGTGCCGACGTCGCCATCATCATGGGCAGCCAGTCCGACTGGGCGACGATGCGCCAGGCGGCCGAAACCCTGGATGCGCTGGGCATTCCGCACAAAAGGCTGATCGTCTCCGCCCACCGCACCCCTGACCGCCTCTATGAGTTCGCCAAGGGCGCCAAGGCCGCCGGTTACAAGGTGATCATCGCCGGCGCTGGTGGCGCTGCGCACTTGCCGGGCATGACGGCGGCGATGACGCCGCTGCCGGTGTTCGGCGTTCCCGTCGAATCCAAGGCGCTGTCCGGTCAGGATTCGCTGCTCTCCATCGTGCAGATGCCGGCCGGCATCCCGGTCGGCACGCTGGCGATCGGCAAGGCGGGAGCGGCCAATGCCGCGCTTCTGGCCGCGGCGGTGCTGGCGCTCAACGACGACAAGCTCGCCGCCCGGCTCGACGCATGGCGAGCGGCGCAGACCGCCAAGGTCGCCACCGAGCCGACGGACGCGCCGTGAGCCTGGCGCCCGGATCGACCATCGGCATCATCGGCGGCGGCCAGCTCGGCCGCATGCTGGCAATGGCCGCCGCGCGCCTCGGCTACCGCATCGTCATCCTGGAGCCCCAGCCCGACTGCCCGGCGGCCCAGGTCGCAAACCGGCAGATCGTGGCTGCCTATGACGATCCGAAAGCGCTCTCCGAGCTGGCCGCCGCCAGCGCCGTCGTCACCTACGAATTCGAGAATGTCCCCGTCGCGGCGGTGCGAATGCTGTCGGCAACGGTCCGGGTCTATCCGCCGGCCCGCGCGCTCGAGGTCGCGCAGGATCGCCTCACCGAGAAAAGCTTCCTGAATGACATCGGCATCCCGACGGCTGAGTTCCGCCCAGTCGACAATGACGACCAACTGACCGAAGCGTTGAGGATGTTCAACGGCAGCGGCGTGCTGAAAACCCGCCGCATGGGCTATGACGGCAAGGGCCAGCGCGTCTTCCGCAACATGGAAACGGGCGGCTTTGCCGGCACCTGCGAGGCGATGGGCAATGTGCCGCTGATCCTGGAATCGCTGGTCGCTTTCGAGCGTGAGATCTCGGTGATCGCCGCGCGCGGTCTCGACGGAACGATCGCCGCTTTCGATCCTGCCGAAAACGTCCATCGCGAGGGCATATTGCGCAGCTCGACCTTGCCGGCCGCCATCCGCCCGGAAACGGCGGCCGCCGCCAAAGATGCGGCCGCGAAAATCCTTTCCGCGCTCGACTATGTCGGCGTCATCGGCGTCGAGTTCTTCGTCCTTGCCGACGGCTCGCTCTTGGCCAACGAACTGGCGCCGCGCGTGCATAATTCCGGCCATTGGACGGAGGCCGCCTGCGTCATCTCGCAGTTCGAGCAGCATATCCGCGCCGTCGCCGGCCTGCCGCTGGGCTCGCCCGCCCGGCATTCCGATTGCGTGATGGAAAACCTGATTGGCGATGACATGCTGAAAGTGCCGGCGCTGCTCGCCGAACGCGACCTGATACTGCATCTCTACGGCAAGGCCGAGTCACGCCCCGGCCGAAAGATGGGTCATTTCACGCGTGTCACCCGGGCGCAGTAGGCCGCGCTTACTGCAGATCCTGGTCGTTGCCCGCGTCCGAGCCGGCGCAGTTCGGATCGCTCAGCTTACAGCTGGCGTCCGAGGCGAGCTGCCTTGTGCGCTCGTTGGTGAGCTTCCTCAGACACTGGGACACCTCCATCGGATGAATGGAGCCGCCTTGGCTGTCGGCGGTATCATAGGCGCATTCGGCATCGCGGAAAGCGATCCAGGCGCGTTGCGCCGTCTGTAGCAGTTTGTTCGAGGCCTGATCGTTGTGGCTGACGATGTTCTTATAGGCGTCGTTGAGCTTGGCATCGGCCGCCTGATAGTCGGCATCGGCGCAGATGTTGAGCATCGACTGGCTGTCGTCATTGCGATCGCATTCCTGCGCCCGGGCGGCCGGGGCTGTCGCAAGCAAGACCAGACAGGCAGGCAGAAGCAGGCGGCGCATGTGCAATCTCCGGTCGTTTCGCGCAGGTCACCATTCCAGCCGCACTTGAGTCGCGCAATGCCATGCTGCCGGATGGCGAATATTTGATATGCCGGCCCACTTGTGGCATTCGAGCATCGTCACGTGGTTGACATGGACGACACTCCTCGTTTATGAGCCACGCCAAGTTCAAGGCGCGCTTTTTTCCGGGCGCGCCTTTTAAAATTCGGCCCGGGACGGGCCCAGACCGAACAGGCAAGACCATGAAGATCAAGAATTCGCTCAAGGCGCTCAAGGCGCGTCACCGCGACAACCGGCTGGTTCGCCGCAAGGGACGCATCTACATCATCAACAAGACCGCTCCGCGCTATAAGGCGCGCCAGGGCTGAGTTTTGCGTGCGGCGTAGTGCATGTCGCCCAAAAGCGCCAAGCGGTTTTGGGGCAAGGACATGCACCAGAGACTATGCCGCGCCCGTTTGTTGCCGATTGCCGGTTCGCTGGCTATCTCACGCTAAAATCATTTGGACGATCCGCCGCCCGGGGTTAGATTCCGGCGATGCGGATTCTTTTTGCATTTTTCGCCGCCTTTTTGCTTTCCGGCGCAGCTTTGCCGGCGGGAGCAGAAACGGTGCCGGGCGCGCTCCCTCCAGATGCCGCCCCGCCCGCTACGACGCCGCCGCCGGCTGCCCCAACCAAGCAGGGCCGCCTCGACCAACTCTTCACCGAGTTGAAGCGCGAGCGCAATGAAAAGGCGGCCGAGCGTATCGCCGGCCGCATCTGGAACGAGTGGAACCAGTCCGGCAGCGCCTCGATCGACCTGATGATGCAATGGGCGCAAAAGGCGACGGAAGACCAGAAATTCGATGTCGCGCTCGATTTCCTGGATCAGATCGTGACCCTGCAGCCCGACTATGCCGAAGGCTGGAACCGCCGCGCCACCGTGCATTTCCTGATGAAGAATTACGGGAAGTCGATGGCCGACATCGACCGCACCCTGCAGCTCGAGCCGCGCCATTTCGGCGCGCTTTCGGGCCTCGCTCAGATCATGGCCGAAACCGGCCACAAGCAGTCGGCGCTGGAAGCTTGGCAAAAGGTGCTGGCGATCTATCCGATGATGCGCAGCGCCCAAAACCAGGTTTCTACGCTTTCGGAAGAACTCGCCGGCGAAGGCATCTGACGCGCTTACGTGCGTCGTCTCATCCCAAATCGCAGCGCGCTTAACCGGATCCGCGCAACGCGCCTCAAGCCTCTGTTTTGATATGGCGAATTTCCTCGGCCTTGCGCGCGACGACGGCCTCATAAGCGGCCCTCAGCTGCTGGCGTACGGTCGGCTTGCCGGTCGGCGTCTTCGAGGGCGCGCCCAGATGCTCGTGGCGTAACTCGTCCATGAATTGCTCCCATAGCGGCGGTCCCCCTTTTTCGAGCAGCTCGGCGCGGATCGACAATTCTTCGCTGACCGGCAGCCAGACGCGTCCCCAGGCGCCGAGCTGCGCCATGATCGGGACGAGCGTGATCGCCATCTCGGTCAGGCTGTAGATCGCCTTCTGCTTATGGCTGGGGTCGTCGGCCTTGGTCAGCAGGCCGAGCTCCATCAGCCGCTTCAGCCGGTCGGCCAGGATGTTGGAGGCGATGCCTTCCAGCGAGAAGTTGAGCAACTCGCGAAAATGGCGCCGGCCGCCAAAGATCATGTCGCGCAGAATGATCAGGCTCCAGCGGTCGCCAAAGACCTCGAGCGACAGATTGATCGGGCAACCGGACCGACGGTCGATGCTCATGGCAGTCTCTCCAGAAAAACCAGTTGCATTATGATATCGGTCTGATTATCGTGCAACTGATTGCAATTTGCAATCAGATTGGAGGAGAAGGTGGCGACCACAGCGCAGCGCCCTGACATTTTTTCGGAGAGCTTCGGCAGCCCGAAAGATCCGCCGATCCTTCTGATCATGGGCGCCATGGCTTCGATGCTGTGGTGGCCGGAGACCTTCTGCCGGCAACTCGCGGGGCGTGGCCGCTTCGTGATCCGCTACGACAACCGCGACACCGGCCTTTCGACCAAATATCCGCCCGGCGCGGCGCCCTACAATTTCGAGGACATGGTGGATGATGCCGTGCGCTTGCTCGACGACCACGGCGTCGGCAACGCGCATGTCGTCGGCATGTCGATGGGCGGCATGCTCGCGCAGAGCGTGGCGCTGAAATATCCCGAACGCGTCGGCGCGCTCACCGTGATCAGCTGTTCGCCGCTCGGCGTCGATACGTCCGGCCTGCCCGGAACGACCGAGGCCTATAAGGAGCATTCGGCGCAAGGCGCCAATATCGACTGGTCGAAGCGGGAGCAGTTGCTCGACTTCATGGTCAAGGAGGCGCGCACGATTGCGAGCACTTTGCATCCGTTCGACGAGGAACGGACGCGCGCGATGATCGAGGAGGATTACGACCGTTCCAGCGGCCTCGCCAGCGCGACCAACCATTTCCTGCTCAAGGGTGGCGACCCGCAGCGCACGGTACGGGATTTGCGCACGCCGTTGCTCGTCATCCACGGCACCGCCGATCCGCTCTTTCCGATCGAACATGGCGAGACGCTCGCCAATGCCGTTCCCCGCGCAAGGCTGGTCAAGGTCGAAGGCGGCGGCCATGAGCTGCACCCCAATGACTGGCCGCGGATCATCGAAGCCATCGCGGCGCACGGCCGGAGCTTGACTCGGCCGGCATGCGACATGTGAATTCTTCAACCGTGATTGAAGGCGACAAAGAGGCCAAGCATGTCCCTGACTTTCCATTTCCACCCGCTGGCTTCGTTCTGCTGGAAGCCACTGATCGCGTTCTACGAGAACGACACACGGTTCAATCCGGTCATCGTCGATCTCGGCGACCAGGCCTCGCGCGCGGCGTTCCTGAAAGTGTCGCCAACCGGCAAGATGCCGGCGCTGCGCGACGATGCGCGCGAGCGAACGGTGCTGGAATCGACCATCGTCATTGAATATCTGGCCGCACATTATCCCGGGCCGGTCGCGCTGGTGCCCACCGACATCGACCTTGCCCTTCAGGTCCGGCAGGCCGACCGCTTCTATGATTTCTACGTGCAGGCGCTGATGCAGAAGATCGTCGGCGACCGGCTGCGGCCAAAGAAGCAGACCGATCCATTCGGCGTCGAGGAGAGCCGCGCGCAGCTGCGCAACGCCTACGACATCATCGAAAAGGAAATGCAGGAAAAAATCTGGGCGGTCGGCGACACCTTCACCATGGCCGACTGCTCGGCCTCACCCGCCTTGTTCTATGCCAACAAGGTTGAACCGTTCGGCGATAGGTTCCCGACGCTGAAACGCTATCACGACCGTCTGCTGGCGCGCCCATCCTTTGCCCGCGTGGTCGAGGAAGCGCAGCCCTATTTCAAGTTCTTTCCCTACAACAACGGCTAAAGCATGTCTCCCGAAAGTGGGAACCGGTTTCGGACAACGACATGCGTGAAATCAAAATCTAAAGCGTGGAGCGGATCTGAAAGATCGCGACGCGCTTTAGATCATTCTCCCGGCGCTGTTTCCCAGAACTGGTCGAGCCAGATGTTCAGTCTCAGGAAGCCGGCGCTGCTGACAGTATAGACACGTCGCGTGCCTTCGGCCTTGGCGTTGACCAGGCCGGCATCGAGCAGAACCTTCAGATGCTGGGAAACAGCCGGGCGTGAGACGGGCAGTCCGGCCGCTAGTTCGTTCACCGTCTTCGGGCCGCGCCGGAGTTCTTCCAAGAGATAGCGCCGGTTGGGATCGGCTATCGCCACAAAGGCGTCAGAAAACATCATGCCTTTATTTGTGGGGCAAAGTTTTCGAAATCTCAACTATTGGTTTCAATCTTTCTGCGCGGATCGAGCCGGGTTGCCTCCGGCGTGACCGCGCGGTCGGCGGGCTGCGTTTTGAAGGCTTCGCGGTTTTCGATCGGCACGGGCGCACGGGCGCGGATACGCAGCAGCGTGTAGCCGGCGAGGCTGAGATGCGCCAGCGCGGTTGCCAGGAAAAGTCCTTCCGGGCGCACCGAACCCATCAAGGCCGCGGCCAGAAGCGGGCCGATCATCGTGCCGAAGCCGTAGAGCAGCAATAGGCCGCCTGAAACCTTGACGAAGTCCTCCGCGCGGGCGTGGTCGTTGGCATGCGCGACAGCGATCGAATAGAGCGTATAAGCGAAGGCGCCGTAGGCGGCAGTCAGCACGATGACGAAGACGCCCGATCGCGGCGCGAACAGGAAGATCAGCACCGCGACCAAGGCCGCGCCGGAGGCGGCACCTGCCAGCACGAAGCGGCGGTCGGTTGTATCGGAAAGGCGCCCGGCCGGAAGCTGCATGGCAGCGCCGGAAACGACGACAAGGCTCATCATCAGCGCGATCTCGGCGGTGGAGATGCCGATGCGCGCGCCATAGACGGCGCCAAGCGTGCCCCAGGCGCCGTTGGCGATGCCGATGAGAAGGCAGGCCACCGCCGACACCGGTGAATTGGCGTAGAGGCCTTTGACGTCGAGCTTGACGTCCTGCAGGGGCTTGGGATGCGACTGCGTCGACACGGCCGTCGGAATGAGCGACAGGCAAAACAGGATGCCGGTGATCATGAACAGCGACGCCGATCGCACATCGCCGCCGGCGACGATCATCTGGCCGCCCATGATCGAGGCATAGGTGACCATCATGTAGAGGCCGAAGACGGTGCCGCGGTTCTCGTTGGTAGCCTTCTCGTTCAGCCAGCTCTCGATCACCATGAAGGCGCCGGCCATGGTGAAGCCGGTGAAGGCGCGCAAGAGGATCCAGAAATACTCGTCGATGATGAGGCCGGTGAGCAGCGCGATGATCGCACCCGACGCGGCGAAAGCGCCGAAGGCTCTGACGTGGCCGGCTCGGCGCACAAGGCGCGGCGCGAAGAAGCAGCCGGTGACGAAGCCGCCCGCCCAGGCCGTGCCCATGAGGCCGAGCGATGCGGTCGAAAAGCCTTCCACCTGGCCGCGCAGAGGCAGGAGCAGCCCGTGCAGGCCGGATGCGGCGAGCAGGAACGCCGTGCCGCGAAGCAGCGAAAGGATCGGTCTGTAAGTTGCAAACATCGCTTGGTCCGGTTTTCGGGCGCAGGGGTCTGAAGACAGACGTATTGGGGCTTTTCGGCGGCGGTCGCTCGCGCCGACAAGATTATCCGCGTCGGAACAACGCGTCGGCGGCAGATTTGGTGGCGCTCTTGGCTGTCCGCTCTGTCTCAAGCCTGGCGATCTCGTCACGCAGCAGGGCGATGCGCTCCGACAATTCGTCGACGGACAGCAGCGACAGGTCCTGGCCGATCTCGTGCGTGCGCGGCTTCTTCCTGGGTTCGTCGTCGAAGATCGCCATCGTCGCTCCTCCCGTTTGGCCATTTGCCTGATTTGGCATTGAGCATACATAGGGCAAGGGTATTGATGCAAACGGCCGACAACAGATCGACATAAGGAGACGGCAAGCCATGGCAAGTGAGAAGATTCCGGCAAAGATGACGGCCATCGCGATCTCACAGCCCGGCGGCCCCCGGGTGCTCAAGCCGGAAACGCGCGAGGTGCCCGTGCCTGGTCCGGGCGAGGTGGTGATCCGGGTGCACGCGGCCGGCGTCAACCGACCGGACGTGCAGCAGCGCAAGGGCGCCTACCCGCCGCCGCCCGGCGCCTCGGATCTGCCAGGGCTCGAAGCGGCCGGCGAGATCGCGGCGCTTGGCGACGAGATATCGCGCTGGCGCATCGGCGACCGGGTCTGCGCCCTGACGCCGGGCGGCGGTTACGCCGAATATGTCAAGGTGCATGCCGGCAGCGTGCTGCCGATCCCGGCCGGCTTCACCTATTCGGAAGCGGCCGCCGTGCCGGAGAACTATTTCACCGTCTGGCACAATGTGTTCGAGCGCGGCGGCCTGAAGAAGGGCGAGACGCTGCTCGTCCATGGCGGATCGTCCGGCATCGGCACCACCGCCATCCAGCTTGCCTCGGCCTTCGGCGCCGCTGTTTTCACCACCGCCGGCAGCAAGGAGAAATGCGATGCCTGCCTGAAGCTCGGCGCCGACCGGGCGATCAATTATCGCGAGGAGGATTTCGTCGCCGTGGTCAAGGAGGGGACCGACGGCAAGGGCGCCGACGTCATCCTCGACATGGTTGGCGGCGACTATGTTGCGCGCAATTATGAAGCGGCGGCCGTCGAGGGGCGCATCGTCCAGATCGCCGTGCAGGCCGGCGCTGTCGCAAGCACCAATTTCGCGACGCTCATGGTCAAGCGCCTGACCCATACGGGCTCGACCCTCAGGCCGCGCACCGTTGAGTTCAAGGCGGCGATCGCAGCCGCGCTGGAGGCGCAGGTGTGGCCATTGCTCGGCACCCGCAAGGTGGCCCCGGTCATGGACATGATCTTCCCGCTGACCGAAGCCTGGCGGGCGCATGAGCGGATGGAAGAGGGCCAGCATATAGGCAAGATCGTCCTCGACGTCGGCTAGGGAAGGGTCGATATTCAGGTGAGGCCGGCCTGCAAAGGATTGCGTCCTGCGCTTCCGGTGCTCGCGTACTTTAAGTACGCTCCGCTCCGGTTCTCGGACGCAGCCGTTTTCGGCTCGGCCTGACCTGAATCTCAACCCTTCCTGGCTCCGCGCCCCTCCCCGATTCCAAGCTGAACGAATCCTTAATGGTGCAATGCACAAAACGCATTGCGGCCATGCAAAAGCGTCCGTTCATTTCTTGGGCAGGCATGCCTATTTAGGCAGCATCAAACGATTTTACCAACGACTGGAGAACCATCATGAACCCGATCCGTGCTTTCCGTAAGTGGCGCATGTACAACGAGACCGTGCGCGAACTGAACAAGCTCAATGCCCGGCAGCTCAGCGACCTCGGCATCAACCGCGCCGACATCGAGCGTATCGCCCGTCAGGCCGTGTAAGCGCAAACAGCCTGGCCGCAAGGCCGGGCTGGATAGGCAAGCCAGAGCCGTCGAGACGCTTGCTTCGTTTCCGGTTCCAAGCCCGCTGGACCTCGTCCAGCGGGTTTTGTCTTTTAGGGCTCTGAATCAGATCCTTCCCAAAAATATTGCGAAAATTCGAGGGAGCGTTTATACAGGCCGCGAATTTCCCATTTTGGTGGCTCTAAAACCACCGCCCGCCCGGGAACGCGGGCGAACGAGAAGGATTTTTGACATGGCCAATACGCTGCTGATGCCCAAGGCGACCGCCGTCTGGCTGGTCGACAACACCGCGCTTTCCTTCGAGCAGATCGCGCAGTTCTGCGGGCTGCATCCGCTCGAGGTCAAGGCGATCGCGGACGGCGAGTCGGCGCAGGGCATCAAGGGCATGGACCCGATCATCACCGGCCAGCTGACGCGCGATGAGATCGCGCGCGGCGAGAAGGACATCAACTACCGGCTGAGGCTGTCGGAGCCGAAGGTGCGGGTGCCGGAATCGAAGCGCAAGGGCCCGCGCTACACGCCGCTGTCGAAGCGCCAGGACCGGCCGAACGCCATCCTGTGGCTGGTGCGCAACCACCCGGAGCTCAAGGATGCGCAGATTGCCCGTCTTGTGGGCACCACCAAGTCGACCATCGAGCAGATCCGCGAGCGCAAGCACTGGAACTCGGCCAATCTGCAGCCGATGGACCCGGTGACGCTCGGCCTCACCTCGCAGATCGACCTCGACCTCGAGGTCAACCGTGCCTCGCGCGGCCGCGAGCAGCCGCAGCCCGTCGGCGATACGCTGCTGCCGGCAGCGCTCACCGAACGGCTGGTGCCGGCGCCGGAGAAGCCGAAGGACGAGGACCAGGAGCTCGACGCCAGCGCGGTGTTCGCCAAGCTCTCGGCGCTCAAGTCGAAGGACAAGGACGAAGACGTGGAGTGAGCCTTCCGGGGCGCTCAACAAAAAAGCCCGCTTCGAGCGGGCTTTTTTGTTGGACAATGGCTTGGGAGGAAGTCACGTCCGCGCGGCACGGTCGGGCGCCATGCCGTAATCCTCTGAGCGCTCGACGGCGCGATAGAAATCGGCGAGCTGTTTGCCGCGCTCCGGCTTGAAGGTGCGGCCGGCGATCACGACCGAGGCGATACGGTCGATGCGGAAGGCGCGGAAATCGTCGCGCATCTCGCACCAGGCGACCAGGGTCCAGACCTTGCCCCAGAACCACAGGCCGAGCGGCCTGATGTCGCGCGCGGTGCCGCGGCCGGCCTCGTCGGAATAGTCGATGGTCAGCACCTGGCGTTTCTCGACGGCGCGCTCGATCAGGTCGATCGCCTCGCGCGCGGCATCGCTTACCACCCACATCGGCGTGTGGATCTCGGTGCGGGCGATGCGGTCCTTCTCGGTGTCGGGCAGCACCGCGCCAATCTTGACCAGCGCCTCGTCGGCGGCCCTTGCCATTGCCGCGCCGCCAAAGGCCCGCACCATGCGCGCGCCGGCAACCAGCGCCACGATCTCGTCACGTGTGAACATCAGCGGCGGAAGGTCAAAACCCTCCCTCATCATGTAGCCGACGCCTGCCTCGCCATCGATCGGCACGCCGGTCGACTGCAGGTCGGCTATGTCGCGGTAAATGGTGCGCTCGGAAACCTCGAGCCACGTGCCGAGCTTCTGCGCGGTGACCAGCCGGCCACCTCGCAAATGCTGCACGATCTGGAAAAGCCTGTCGGCGCGGCGCATCGATTTCTCCCCCGGGGTTTATGGCTTCAGCCGTTCGCGCCTGCGCGCGGTCGGCACCGGTATCGACTGGCCTTCAACGACACCGCCGACCGTGCGCGGCGGCTCGATGCCGTTGCTGCCCGTCGTGTTCAGCCTGCCGTTCCAGCTTTTCACCATACGGGATTACTCCGGATAGTCGGTTCAAGTTCATCGCTGTCAGGATCGAAGCCGCTCCAACTACCGCAGGCCTCCTGACAACATACTGTCAGGAGACTGCTGCGAAACCACCGGCAAACAAGGCTTCTTCTCCTGAGTGCAACATCACTGGCCGCATTACATCTGGGCGCGACGGCGCGACAATCCAAGTCGCCGCGCCAAAATTTCAGTTTTCGCGCACCCGGCCGGTGTAAAGGTCCGGCCAGCCAATGTCCTTGCGGATATCCGCCGGCAAGGTGTTCAGGAAACGCTGGGTGCGGATCTCGTTTCGCACGGTGCGGATTCGGCCGACATAATGCTGCACGCTGCGCAGGATGGTAAAACCGTTCATGTCCTCACTCCTCTCTTTTTTGATGAGACGAATATCGCACATCCCTACTGACAGCAGTCTGTCAGGAGCATGGCAGGGCAGGGAAGACGGCGGCCCGGCGCCCCTCGCGTGGGTCCAGGTGAGCCCATTTTTGTCAGGAATCTCGTTCGAAGGACGGCTCAAGAACAGCTTTGACAGCCGCCATCGTTGCTGATCAAAGGCGGCATGACGAAACTGCTCGCCCTTGTCATCTGTGGTATCATGCTGATCCAGGTCATCAAGCCGCTGGGATGGCCGGGGCTGAAGAGGCGCGGCGATTTCTGGAAGCTGGCGCTGCTTGCGATGGCGGCGATATCGCTGGCCGCTGTTTTGGGCCATTGGGCTTGAACGCGGCCAATCCGGTTAGACTGCCTCGTGGCCCAGCACGAAGTCCAGCAGATGCTCCGCCCAGGTGCCATAGCCTGCCTCGGAAGCGTGGAAGCCGTCGGAAGCGAAGCCGGCTTCGGGATTGGTGATCGGCAGGCGCGAGGCGGGCACGGCGCCGCGCTCGTTGCAGAGTCGCACGCCCATGCGGTTCATTTCCGTGGCGCGGATTTCAAGGATCTTGCCGAGCAGCGGCGGCATTGCCGGCGCGCGGGTGAACTCCAACACCGGCGACCAGACCACACGCGCTTGCGGCCATTTGGCGCGCACCGCATAGAGCAGGCCGCCGAACTCCTTTTTGAAGCGCGGCACGGAATGGAAGTTCTTGGTGTCGTTGGTGCCGATGGCGAGCACGATATGCGTCCATAGATCGGCCGACAAATTGGGCAAGACATGGTCGCGGATCTGGCCGGAGGTCGCCGAATTGAAACCGGCGGCGCGCCAGCGCACGCCGCGGCCCGTTCGCCCGGCGATCAGGCCGGCAAGCCGCGCCGCAAGCCCATGTTCGGATTGCTCGATGCCGACCGATGCTGCCGAGGAATCACCCAGCACCAGCAAAGCCACCGCTGGCGCCTTGCCTTGTATTTCGTGCAGCACCGGGCCTCGCGCGGGCAGCATGCGCGTGGTGCGGCGGCGCACGCCGAGGCCCTGCCAGACATAGACCGGGAAAGCGAGCCAGGTGAGGAGGGCAAGCAGGCGCTGCATGGCAAATCCGTTGAAAACAGCGGAAGCCTTAGCGCATCTTCAGGCCCAGGTGAACGAGACGATCACGCGCAGCAGTCCGGCCGGTCCTCGTCCTTGCCCTGGTATTCGTCGTGCAGGCGCACCCAGTCCATCAGGTTGTGATACGGACCGGTCTCGCCGCGGCCCTTCGGCGTCATGTCAAGATAATGATAGGCGCCGATCAGCGCGTCGCCGCCGCGGCCGCGCGACATGAAGGTGAGGAAGACATCGCCGAACTCGTTGCGATAAAAGACGCTGGTGCCAGGCAGGTCTTTCGAGCGCAACGGACGCTTCTCGAAATTGTAGGTGGTGTCGCGCGCCGCGATCTGCTTGTCGGTGAAGGAGACCTGCAGGTCGAAGTTGAAGTCCGACGCATAGGACGACACCCAGTCGAACTTCCAGCCCATGCGCTGCTTGTAAGGCAGGATCTCGGCCAACGGCGCGCGTGCGACGACGACCAGCGATACGTCATGATGTTTCAGATGCTGGTTGGCGCCGTCGATATGGTCGGCGAGGAACGAGCAGCCCTGGCAACGGTGATCGCAACCCGGCGTCATCATGAAATGATAGACGATGAGCTGGCTCTTGCCGGCGAAGAGGTCGCCAAGGCGCTTCGGCCCCGCTTCGCTCTCGAAGACATAATCCTTGCGCAGCTTGAACCAGGGCAACTGCCGCCGCTCGGTGGCAACAAGGTCGCGAAACCGTGTCAGTTCCTTCTCGCGCTCCAGGTGTTTTCGGTGCGCTTCGAACCAGTCCTCGCGTGAAACCACGGCATTGCGTTGCATGACCATCTCCTGTCCTCTCCTGCCAAGGACGTTCGACATGGGCGCGATCCGACATCGCTGCTGCGTTTCGCTGCATCAGGTAGGAGTGCGGCATACAAAAAACAAAACCCGGGCCAATGGCCCGGGTTGTCGATTGAAAGAGGTCGATAAGCATCAGGCGGCTTTTTCGAGCGCCGACTGCCATTTTCCGAGCGCGGCCAGATGGTTCATATGAGCGCGATGGGTGAAGGCGGCCTGGCCGGCGGCTACGTTCGAGGCCTTGCCGCTCCATGCCTTCTGCGGCGCAGCCTGCAGCGCGCGGCCATAGGAGAAGGTCAGTTTCCACGGATGCGGGCCGATGGCGTTGATGGCGTTGAGGTTGGCAGTCGCTTCCTCGTCCTCCTGGCCGCCGGAGAGGAAGGCGATCCCCGGCACCGCCGCCGGCACCACCTCGCGGAACAGCTTGATCGTCTTTTCGGCGATTTCCTCGGGGCTGTCGGTCGTGCCCGACTTCTTGCCGGAGATGACCATGTTGGGCTTCAGGATCGAGCCCTCCAGCACGACGCGCGCCGCGTAGAGCTCGTCATAGAGCTTGACCAGCGTCGCCTTGGAGACGTCGTAGCAGGTGTCGATCGAATGCGCCCCGTCCATCAGCACTTCCGGCTCGACGATCGGCACGATGCCGGCCTCCTGGCAGAGCGCGGCGTAGCGGGCCAAGGCATGGGTATTTGAGGCGATCGAGTTGGCCGAGGGCACGCCCTTGCCGGTGTCGATGTCGATCACCGCGCGCCATTTGGCGAATCGGGCGCCGAGCTTGTAGTAATCGGCAAGCCGCTCGCGCAGCCCGTCCAGGCCCTCGGTGATGGTGTCGCCGGGAAAGCCGGCCAAGGGCTTGGCGCCGAGATCGACCTTGATGCCTGGAATGGCGCCGGAGGCCTTGATGATGTCTACCAGCGGCGTGCCGTCGGCGGCCTTCTGACGGATGGTCTCGTCATAGAGGATGACGCCGGAGATGTACTTGGACATCGCCTCCTTGGCGCGGAACATCATCTCGCGATAGTCGCGCCGGTTGTCGGGGGTCGATTCGACGCCGATGACGTCGAAGCGCTTCTTGATGGTGCCGGAACTCTCATCGGCGGCCAGAAGGCCCTTGCCACCACTCACCATCGCGGTGGCGATATCTTCGAGACGTTCGCTCATGGGTGCTCTCCTACGCTGCGTTTGTTCCGCGCTAGCAGAACATTACCGCCAAAGGAATGACACCGGAAAGCGCGAATCGATTGAAAGCCTCGGGTGGTTTTGCCTTTCCCGAACTCTTTACCGCTTCAGCACCTCGACGCCGGGCAGCGGCTTGCCTTCCATCCATTCGAGGAAGGCACCGCCGGCGGTCGAGACATAGGTGAAGTCGTCGGCGACGCCGGCATGATTGAGCGCGGCGACCGTGTCGCCGCCGCCGGCGACCGAGACCAGCTTGCCCGCCTTGGTGCGAGCCGCCGCGTGCATTGCGGCGGCCACCGTCGCGCGGTCGAAAGGCTCGATCTCGAACGCGCCGAGCGGGCCATTCCACACCAAGGTCGCGGCGCGGTCGATCCAGTCGTTGACGCTCTGCACGGTTTTCTCGCCGACATCGAGGATCATGCCGTCCGCCGGCACGGCCTCGATGGCAACGGTCTCGCTCTTAGCACCTGCCTTGAATTCCTTGGCCACCACGCCGTCGGCGGGCAGGATGATGGCGCAGCCGGCTTCCGCCGCCTCGATCATGATCTGCTTGGCTGTAGGGGCGAGGTCGTGCTCGCAGAGCGACTTGCCGACATCGGTGCCGCGCGCGGCAAGAAACGTGTTGGCCATGCCACCGCCGATCACCAGCGCGTCGACCTTCCTCACCAGATTCATTAAAAGGTCGATCTTGGTCGAGACCTTGGCGCCGCCGACAATAGCGACCACTGGCCGTACTGGATTGCCGAGACCCTTTTCCAGGGCATCGAGCTCGGCCTGCATGGTGCGGCCGGCATAGGCCGGCAGCCTATGCGCCAGTCCTTCGGTCGATGCATGCGCGCGATGCGCGGCGGAGAAGGCGTCATTGACATAGATGTCGCCATTGGCGGCGAGCTTTTCCGTGAAGGCCGGGTCATTCTTCTCCTCCGCCTTGTAGAAGCGGGTGTTTTCGAGCAGCAGCACGTCGCCGTCCTTCATGGCGGCAACGCCCTCAGCGGCTTTGTCACCGATACAGTCGGCGGCGAAGCCGACGGGGCGGCCGAGAACCTCGGCCGTGGCCCTGGCGATCGGCTCCAGCGAAAACTCGGCCGACGGGCCGTCCTTGGGGCGGCCGAAATGTGCAAGCAGGATAACCTTGGCGCCTTTCTTCGAGAGCTCAGCGATGGTCGGCGCGATGCGCTCGATGCGGGTGGCATCGGTAACCTTGCCGTCGGCGACGGGAACATTGAGGTCAACGCGCACGAGCACGCGCTTGCCGCTGACGGCGCCGATATCGTCGAGTGTCTTGAAGCCGGCCATGGTCGTTCCTTCCTAGTGCGTTGAGGCAAATCCGGACGGAAAGCCGCCCACACTTTTCATGGAATTGCTCTAGCGAAAACGCGAAGGACGATGCAAGGGTCGCGTTTATGGCGCGCGCGCAAAAATGATGTCGGCGTGAGACATCAGCCTTCGCCGGCTGCTTTCCGCGCGTCCGGTGCCGGCGCCCCGGTGTCGATCGGCACGCTCTCAGCCTTGTGTTCCGCCGGCCTGCGCCAGTTGCGGATCATGGCGGCTATACGATCGCCGATCTCGCCGGCGCTCAGGAACACCGGCACGCGCGCGACCGGCGCGGTCGGCTCGAAGGACAGGCCGAGACCGGTGATCCTGCCCTTCTCGTCGACATCGCGCACGATGAGCTCGATCGGCCCGATCACCACGCGGTCGGCATATTCGGCATGGCCGCCGAGCCGCTCGGTGACGAGCGCCGCGACGGTGAGCTTCTGTTCGGCCTCGGTCAGGCCCGGCCCGTAGGCGGCCTCCAGCTCCGCCGCGGAGCGGGCTGGATCGACGGCGAAGGCGCCGAAGAAGTCCGCATCCTCGGGATCGACCACGGCGCGGCTGGCGAAAAGCTTGTCGAGGAGGCGGGGGTAGCGGTCCGGCACGAAGATGTAGACCTGGTCGCCGGCAGCGAGCCGGCCCATGTCCTGGAAGCGCATCGAGCGGCCGTCGCGGAGCACCAGCGAGGGCCTTGCCCAGCGCGGGATGCGCTCGCCGCGCGCCACCGGGCTGCCAGGCGCGACGCGATAGGCGAGCAGCTCGTGATGAGCCGAGCCCGGCAGTTCGAGCTCCACCTTGTCCAGCGGCCCGAGACGGGCCGGCACGATCAGGCCGAGGCGGCGCGCCAGCGGACCGACCGTCCAGCCCTGCACCACCAGCGACACGAGCACGATGATGAAGGCGGCGTTGAAGATCAGGCGGCCATGCTCGAGCCCTCCGAGCAGCGGCGTGATGGCAAGCAGGATCGAAACCGCGCCGCGCAGGCCGACCCAGGACACGAAGGCGACCTCGGGACGCGGCAGTCGGAACGGGATCAGGCAGAGCCAGACGGCCAAAGGCCGCGCCACGAAGATCAGGAACAGGCCGAGCAGCACCGCCGGCACAAGGATCGCCGGGAACTGCGAGGGTGTGGCGAACAGGCCGAGGATCAGGAACATGATGATCTGCGCCAGCCATGACATGCCGTCCTGGAAACGCCTCAGGATGGTGACGGCGCGGATATCGGAATTGCCGGCGATCAGCCCGGCAAGGTAGACGGCGAGGAAGCCGGAGCCGCCGATCGCGCCCGCTGCGGCAAACACCATCAGCGACAGCGTCAGCACGAAGATCGGCAGCAGGCCGTGATCGAGATTGAGCCGCTCGACAAGGCGCACGATTCCCAAGCCGCCGAGGACGCCGATCACGGCGCCGAGCCCCATATTGGCAACGAAGCCGAGCAAGAGATTGGCGGCCAGCACGTTGGCCTCGGGGTTTGCATGCGCGGCGATGATCTCGACCAGGGTGATGGTGAGGAAGATAGCGATCGGGTCGTTGGTGCCGGATTCCACTTCGAGTGTCGAACGCACGCGCTCGCGCAGATGGATTTCGCCGGCGCGCAGCAGGAAGAACACCGCGGCCGCGTCGGTCGAGGCGACGGCGGCGCCGAGCAGGGAGGATTCCAGCCAACTGAGCTTGAGAAAGTAGGAAGCGGCGACGCTGAAGATGCCGGTGGTGAGGATGACGCCTATCGTCGCCAGCGACAGCGCCGGCGCGGCTGCTTGCCTCAGCGCGTTGAGCGGCGTGCCGAAGCCGGAATCGAACAGTATGATGGCCAAAGCCAGTGAGCCGGCAAAATAAGCCAGCCGCGCATTGTCGAATTCGATGCCGAGGCCGTCGACGCCGGTGGCAAGGCCGATGCAGAGAAAGAGGAGCAGCAGGGGAGCGCCGAAGCGGAAGGCGATCAGGCTCGAAAACGCGGCGGCAACAACAAGCGCGGTGCCGACCAGCGTCACAAGATAGATCGCATGCTCCATCCGCCAGTGCCCCTCAAGTCCCTCTCATGTCGATTTAAGGGAGAGTGGGGCGAAGACATGACCAGTGCAAGGCAACAGCATGTTTTTTGGCTCAGCTGGCCAATAAAAAACGCCCGGCCAAGCCGGGCGTTTCAAAACTCTGAAGCGAGCCTGGATCAGGCGATGGTCTTGCCGAAGGCGACGGCGGTGTCGCCCATGCGGTTCGAGAAGCCCCATTCATTGTCGTACCAGGACAGGACCGAGACGAAATTACCGTCCATGACCTTGGTCTGGTCGAGCGCCACGATCGAGGAGTGCGGATCGTGGTTGAAGTCGATCGAGACGTTCGGATGATGCGTGACCGAGAGCACGCCCTTGAGCTTGCCCTTGGAGGCGGCGATCAGCGCTTCGTTGATCTCCTGCGGCGTGGTCGAGCGCTTGGCGATGAACTTCAAGTCAACGACCGAGACGTTCGGGGTCGGCACGCGGATCGAGATGCCGTCGAGCTTGCCCTTGAGGTCGGGCAGAACCAGGCCGATCGCCTTGGCGGCGCCGGTCGAGGTCGGAATCTGCGAGAGCGCTGCCGCGCGAGCGCGGTAGAGATCCTTGTGCATGGTGTCCAGCGTCGGCTGGTCGCCGGTATAGGAGTGGATCGTCGTCATCATGCCCTTCTCGATGCCGACGGTCTCGTGCAGCACGGCCGCCAGCGGCGCCAGGCAGTTGGTGGTGCAGGACGCGTTCGAGATGACGATGTGGTCCTTGGTCAGCTTGTCGTGGTTGATGCCGTAGACCACGGTCAGGTCGGCGCCGTCGGACGGGGCCGAGACGATGACGCGCTTGGCGCCGGCGGTGAGATGCGCGGCGGCCTTGTCGCGGGCGGTGAAGATGCCCGTGCATTCAAGCGCGATGTCGACACCGAGTTCCTTCCACGGCAGCTGGCTCGGATCCTTGATCGCCGTGACCTTGAACCTCTCCTTGCCGACCGAGATCTGGTCTCCGTCGACGGTCACCTCATGCGGGAAGCGTCCGTGCACGCTGTCATAGCGCAAGAGATGCGCATTGGTCTCGACCGGGCCGAGATCGTTGACGGCGACCACGTCGATATCCTTGCGGCCGGATTCGTGGATGGCGCGCAGGATGTTGCGGCCGATGCGGCCAAATCCGTTGATGGCAACTCTGACGGTCATTGTTTTCTCCCTAGGGACTGGGGCGATTGGGTCCGCTGCTTCATAGCGGCCATGGGCCAAAGAATCCAGCCGCAGAAGGTCGCATTTAAATCGATTAGGTTGATCCAGCCCGGCAAAGCGCCAATTGGCGTTGCCGGGCCCAGCCAATTCCTAGTTGCCGTGCAGGCGGGTTTCGACCGTCTTGGCCGCGGCCTCGGCGGTGATGCCGAAATGCGGATAGAGCTGCTCGATCGAGCCGGAGGCGCCAAAATCGCGCATGCCGATGAAGATGCCGTCGGTGCCGATCAGGTGATCCCAGCCCTGGCGGATGCCGGCCTCGATCGCGACCTTCACCTTGGCGTTGCCGATGGTCTTCTTGCGGTAATCGTCGCTCTGCTGGTCGAACAGCTCGAAGCAAGGCACCGAAACGACGCGGGTCGGATGGCCGTGCTTTTCAAGCAGGTCGCGGGCACCGAGCGCGATCTCGACCTCGGAGCCGGTGGCGAAGATCGTTACCACCGCCTCGCCGTTTGCCGCTGCTAGCTCATAGGCGCCTTGGCTGGAGAGGTTCTTCGCCGAATGCTCGGTGCGCACGGTCGGCAGGTTCTGACGGGTTAGCGCCAGGGTCGAGGGCGTCTTTTCGGATTCGAGCGCGACCTGCCAGCATTCGGCGGTCTCGACCGCATCGGCCGGACGGAAGACATTGTGGTTCGGGATGGCGCGCAATGCCGCCAGATGCTCGACCGGCTGGTGGGTCGGGCCGTCCTCGCCGAGGCCGATCGAGTCGTGTGTCATGACGAAGATCGAGCGGATGCCCATCAGCGAAGCAAGGCGCATCGAGGGGCGCGCGTAATCCGAGAAGCACAGGAAGGTGCCGCCATAGGCGATCAGGCCGCCATGCAGCGTGAGACCATTGATCGCCGCTGCCATGCCGTGCTCTCGGATGCCGTAATGGACATAGCGCTGGCCGTAATCGTCAGGCGTGATGTTCTTGGTCTGGCTGGTCTTGGTGTTGTTGGAACCGGTGAGGTCGGCCGAGCCACCGATGGTTTCCGGCACCGCGCCGTTGATGACTTCCAGTGCCATTTCCGAGGATTTGCGGGTGGCGACCTTCGGCTTGTCGGCCGAGAGTTTCTTCTTGTAGTCGGCGATGACGGCGTCGAAATTGGAAGGCAGCTTGCCGGCGATGCGGCGCTCGAACTCGGCCTTGAGCTTCGGCTCGGCCTTGGCAAGCCGGCCTTCCCAGTCGGCCCGCGCCTTGGCGCCGCTCTTGCCCACGGCGCGCCAGGCTTCGAGGACGTCGGCGGGAATCTCGAAGGGCGGCGACTCCCAGTTGAAGAACTTGCGCGCGCCGGCGATTTCCTCGGCGCCCAGCGGCGAGCCATGCGCCTTGTTGGTGCCGGCCTTGGTCGGGGCGCCGAAGCCGATGGTGGTCTTGCAGGCAATCATCGTCGGCTTGTCGGAATGGCGCGCCGCCTCGATGGCGTAGGCGATGGCTTCCGGATCGGTGCCGTCGATGTGGCTGGCGTTCCAGCCCGAAGCCTGGAAGCGGGCGACCTGGTCGGTGTTGTCGGCGAGCGATACCGGGCCGTCGATCGAGATGTTGTTGTTGTCCCAGAAGACGATCAGCTTGTTCAGCTTCAGATGCCCGGCCAGCGCGATGGCTTCCTGGGAAACGCCTTCCATCAGGCAGCCGTCGCCGGCCAGCACATAGGTATAATGGCTGACGAGATCGTTGCCGAAGGCGGCGTTCATGATCCGCTCGCCGAGCGCGAAGCCGACGGAATTGGCAAGGCCTTGGCCGAGCGGGCCGGTGGTGGTCTCGATGCCGGCAGCATGGCCGTATTCAGGATGGCCGGCGGTCCGGGAGCCGAGCTGGCGGAAATTCTTGATCTGGTCGATGGTCATGTCCTCATAGCCGGTGAGGTAGAGGAGCGAATAGAGCAGCATCGAGCCGTGGCCGGCCGACAGGATGAAGCGGTCGCGGTCGGCCCAGTGCGGGGCCTTGGCGTCGAATTTCAGGAAACGGCTGAACAGAACCGTGGCGATATCGGCGCAGCCCATCGGCAGGCCGGGGTGACCGGAATTCGCCTTCTCGACGGCGTCCATGGAAAGGAAACGGATCGCGTTCGCCATCCGATCATGTTGTTCACGCGACGTCATGCTTCCTCCGGAAGTGGGTTGGAGCCTGGGGAGAACCTTTGGAAAAGGATGCCGCGACACATAGCAGGCACGGCCTTTTAGTCAACAAATCGGGGCGGTTTTTGCCGGCCTTGTGATGGCATCGAGCGTCCCACATTAGCGATAGCGGGGGACAGTCGCGAGAGCTTTGTTGACGCGCCCTTCACCCGGCGCCTAATCTTTCCAAGGTAACGCGTTCTGAATGCGTGCGATTCGGTGATGGGCAGGGCATAGGACGAAGGCCATGACCGGGGAAACGACCCTCAAGGAAGTCATCGCCAGGCTGGGAAAAGCCATGGAAGGGCTGGAAAACGCCGTGGCGGCAAAGCTCGAGCATGAGCGCGATTATTCGGAAGCCGAGGCCGAGGTGCAGCGCATGAATGCCGACCGCTCGCGCCTGGCGCAGGAACTCGACAATTCCGAGGCGCGCGCCGAGAGGCTTGAAGACGCCAACAAGGAAGTGTCGCGACGGCTGGTGACCGCCATGGAAACCATCCGGGCGGTGCTTGACAGGTAGGGCAATGGCACAGGTCACCGTTTCCATCGACGGCAAGCAGTATCGCATGGCCTGCGACGAGGGCCAGGAAGAGCATCTGATCGACCTCGCCGAGCGCTTCGACCGCTATGTCTCGCACCTGAAGGATTCCTTCGGCGAGATCGGCGACCAGAGGCTCACCGTCATGGCCGGCATCATGGTGATGGACGAGCTGTCCGAGCTCACCAAGCGCGTCAAGGGCATGGAGAGCGAAGTGCTGACGCTGCGCAAGACGCGCGACGAGGCGCTGACCAAGGCCGACAAGAGCGACAGCGTGCTCACAACAGCGCTCGGCGCGCTTGCGCAGCGCATGGAAGATCTTGCGGTGACGCTCGCGGTGAAGAAGGCTTAAGCCGCGTCATCCGGTCCCCCCGGCCCGCCGTCGTGGAAATTCCGCCTGTCTTTTCCAGGAAAAGACGAAATTTTTCCGCTCTCTCGCTCACGCTTGCAGGCACAAGCCTTTTGAACCGGACCATGCGGCGGTATAGAAGGCTGAGCCACGCCGACGGGGTTGGCCCATGCCGGCGTATGTCACAAGGGTAGGGAGCACGTCATGAGCCTTCGAATCAACGATATCGCGCCGGACTTCACGGCCGAGACTACGCAAGGAACGATCAATTTCCACCAATGGATCGGAGACGGCTGGGCGGTGCTTTTCAGCCATCCGAAGAATTTCACACCGGTCTGCACGACCGAGCTCGGCACCATGGCCGGTCTCGAGGGCGAGTTCAAAAAACGCAACGTCAAGATCATCGGCATCTCGGTCGATCCGGTGTCGAGCCACGAGAAGTGGCAGGCCGATATCAAGACCGCTACCGGCCACACTGTGCACTATCCGCTGATCGGCGACAAAGACCTTCACGTCGCCAAGCTCTATGAAATGCTGCCGGCGGGCGCCGGCGAGAACTCGGAAGGCCGCACGCCCGCGGACAACGCCACGGTGCGTTCGGTCTACGTCATCGGCCCGGACAAGAAGATCAAGCTGGTGCTGACCTACCCGATGACCACCGGCCGTAACTTCGACGAGATCCTGCGCGTCATCGATTCCATCCAACTGACCGCCAAGCACCAGGTGGCGACGCCGGCCAACTGGAAGCAGGGCGACGACGTCATCATCACCGCCGCGGTCTCCAACGAGGATGCGATCAAACGTTTTGGGGCTTACGAGACGGTTCTTCCTTACCTCAGGAAGACCAAGCAGCCGACGGCATGAGCCTTTTCTTCCCCGTTCCGCGGGGAGAAAGGG
Source organism: Mesorhizobium sp. WSM4976 (assembly GCF_029625685.1). Lineage (NCBI taxonomy): Bacteria > Pseudomonadati > Pseudomonadota > Alphaproteobacteria > Hyphomicrobiales > Phyllobacteriaceae > Mesorhizobium > Mesorhizobium sp. WSM4976. The sequence goes on along the minus strand of NZ_JARTVT010000011.1, from coordinate 3,193 downwards.
CTGTGTCCCTGCCTTCGCCAAACAAAAAAGGCGGCGCCGAAGCGCCGCCTTTTCTGTTTCGATACCTAGCTTGTTACGCCGCCGGCTGCGCTTCGATGGTGCGCAGCGCCTGCATCTGGCGCTTGGCGGCGGCCTTGACCGCGTCCTGGACCTTCTCGAAGGCGCGCACCTCGATCTGGCGCACGCGCTCGCGGCTGATGTCGAACTCGGCCGACAGCTCTTCCAGGGTCAGCGGCTCTTCGGCGAGGCGGCGCGCCTCGAAGATGCGCCGCTCGCGGTCGTTGAGCACCGACAGAGCCCCCGACAGCATGGCGCGCCGGCTTTCCAGCTCGTCCTGCTCGATCAGCATCTCTTCCTGGCTCTCGTGGTCGTCGACCAGCCAGTCCTGCCATTCGCCGGACTCGCCCTCGCTCGCCCGGATCGGAGCGTTGAGCGAAGCGTCGCCCGACAGGCGGCGGTTCATCGACACCACTTCCGCCTCGGAAACGTTGAGACGGGTGGCGATCTCGGCAATCTGGTCGGGCTTCAGGTCACCATCATCGAGCGCCTGGATCTTGCCCTTCACCTTGCGCAGGTTGAAGAACAGACGCTTCTGGTTGGCGGTGGTGCCCATCTTGACCAGGCTCCACGAGCGCAGGATGTATTCCTGGATCGAGGCCTTGATCCACCACATGGCATAAGTGGCGAGCCGGAAACCACGCTCCGGTTCGAATTTCTTCACAGCCTGCATGAGGCCGACATTGCCTTCCGAGATCACCTCTCCGATCGGCAGGCCGTAGCCGCGATAGCCCATGGCGATCTTGGCAACGAGCCGCAAATGGCTGGTGACGAGCTTGTGGGCAGCCGTGGTGTCCTGATGCTCGGCATAACGCTTGGCGAGCATGTACTCTTCCTGCGGCTGAAGCATCGGAAAGCGGCGGATTTCTTCCAGGTAACGGGCGAGACCGCCTTCACCGGAAACAATACTGGGTAATGATTGGGCCATGATAGCGCCCCCTCTCTTTGGAGTGGATGCCCCCGAACGCGGCGGGCACACGTCACGGATGCCAAAGGCTCATCCGCGACAACCTCTATATATAGGAACAAAACCAGAAAGGACAGGCATTTGTTCAACGCTAAACAGTCTGTCACGCTGAAGTGAACAACGCCGGTCAGGTTTTTTGATGGCTGGTTTGCAGCTTGTTCGTGGCGGGTCGGTTCAAAGCTTTCGGAAGTCGCCGACGAGTTCCTCCATGTCTCCCGGTATCGGCGCCTCGAACCTCATCGTTAGATGGGTGGTCGGGTGCTCGAATTCAAGGAGCCAGGCATGCAGGGCCTGCCGGGGAAATGCCTTGACCTTGGTTTTCAAGGGTTCCGGCAGCCGGTTGGCCTTGGTGCGGAAGGCCTGGCCGTAGTCCGGATCGCCGACCACGGGGTGGCCGATATGCGCCATGTGGACGCGAATCTGGTGCGTGCGGCCGGTCTCCAGCCTGCATTCGACGAGGCTCGCAGTGGCGAAAGCCTGCTGTCCCTCGCCGAAGCGCTCGACGACGCTGAAATGGGTGACGGCATGGCGCGCATCGTCGCGGCTCTCGGGAACGACCGCGCGGCGGACGCGGTCGGCGGCGCGGCCGAGAGGGGCGTCGATCGTGCCGGTTGGCCGTTGCGGAATGCCCCAGACCAGCGCCAGATAGGCGCGTTCGAGATCGCCTGTGCGGCCGTGGTCGGCAAAGGCCTCCGACAGGGCCTTGTGCGCGCGGTCGGTCTTGGCCACGACCATGACGCCGCTGGTTTCCTTGTCCAGCCGGTGGACGATGCCAGGCCGTTTGACGCCGCCGATGCCGGAGAGGCTGTCGCCGCAATGGTGGATCAGCGCATTGACCAGCGTGCCGGTCCAGTTGCCGGCGCCGGGGTGGACGACCAGCCCTGCCGGTTTGTTGATGACGATCAGCTCGTCGTCCTCGTAGAGAATGTCGAGAGGAATGTCCTCGCCTTGCGGCTCGGCGGGCTCCGGCGCCGGCACCAGGATTTCGATGCGCTCGCCGGCCGCCAGCTTGCGCTTGGCCTCCAGCACCGGCTTGCCGGCAATAGAGACCGCACCTTGGCGGATCAGCGCCTGCACGCGGCTGCGCGAAAGTTCCGGCCCGAGCCTGACGGCAAGCCACTGGTCGAGGCGTTGGCCGGCGGCGTCGGGCCCGGCTTCCAGCGCGACGGCTTCGCCGGATTCCTTGTCCGTCAATTCGTCCTCTATCAATATGGGGGTCTCTTCGTTATGAGCGCTCATCGAAACCCGTTGCGGATTGTTTAGCCATGGCCCGGCCGATCGCCGAAGAAGACGACGAAAAGCCGCTCGACCCTGCGGCCGAAAATGTGCGCCGCAAGCTCGTCCGCTTCATGATCGTCAATCTCGGCCTTCTGTTCCTCGCCCTTATGGTGGTGATCGGGGCGCTTGTCTACAAAGCCCGCAACGTGCCGGTCGCCGGTCCGACGGCTGCCGGCGATGTCCAGGCTCCGGCCGGGGCGCCGCTCTCCGGCGACATCGTGCTGCCTGTCGGCGCCAAGGTGGTCAGCCAGTCGCTCTCCGGCAACCGCCTGTCGATCGACGCCGAGCTTGCCGACGGCAGCCGTTCAATCTTCGTCTACGACATCGCCGAGCGCCGCATCATCGGCCAGTTCGCGATTCGCAACAAATGAGCGGCTTTGACGAACGCCGCAGCGTCGCGACCGTCGCGCTCGTGGTCGGCAATTACGACGAGGCGATCGCCTGGTATGTCGAGCGGCTCGGCTTCGTGCTCACCGAGGATGTCGATCTTGGCGCCGGCAAACGCTGGGTCACCGTCGCGCCGGCCAAACGCCACGGCGCACGGCTGCTTCTGGCGGAAGCATCTGGCGAGGAACAGGCAAGCCGCATCGGCAACCAGACCGGCGGCCGGGTTTTTCTCTTTCTCGAAACCGACGACTTCGCCCGCGACCACCAGGCGATGCTGGCAAAAGGCGTCGAGTTCCGCGAGGCGCCGCGCCACGAAGCCTACGGCACGGTGGCCGTCTTCGCCGATCTCTACGGCAGTCTCTGGGACCTGATCGAGCCGAAACGACGGGACTGACACCAGGCTACTCCGTAAAGTGGTTCGGGTGCCTTAACAGGCTGCGGAAAAACTCTTTCGTCTGGGGCCAGTCCGTGATTCGATTCCGCCGGAGATTGGAGGATGAGATG
>NZ_JARTVT010000109.1:0-704 GCF_029625685.1 Mesorhizobium sp. WSM4976 | reverse complement strand
CATCACGGGCTCCTTTGTTGCATGGTAGGCTGCCCTCCATTTTCTGCAGATCCGAGGGGGGCGGTCCATCCCATCAAATGGGCCGTGCAGCGGGCCCGCTACATGACACTGGAAACCATTAGCCAGATGAGCGATGATCCACTCATCAGCCTGCCAGCCGTGGCGCGCTGATCAGCCCGGCTTCCTGCCGGCGAGCGCGGCGACCAACGCCGTCAGCTACACCACTTCCTGAGACACGATCCCAATAATTATCTCGCTCGCTGCGAAACCGACCAGAACGTCTTTTCCTGGAACAGGATCGCCGATTATTGTCCGGGCGGAGCAACTCGGATACCGACGGCTGCTTTGGCCTCTTCATGTCGGGGCGACGGCCAGATGTTTCCGGTGGGAAGTTACGCTTGTTTGGCTGTCGCGGGGCAGGGCCACCTCGCGCGCTGCGACGTGGTGCTTAATAGTCCTTCATGGACGAAAATGCAGGAAAGTTGCTCGGCGAGGGCTTCCCCGAAAGCTGCCGTAGTCCCGCCACGCAGCCGCTGGCTCAAGAAGGCGATGGATCTTCCTCGTGGCCTGCTGAATCGCTTCTGATTGCGGCCAAACTGTCGGTCAGCAACCCGCCTCATCCGGTCATTGTCCGAACCGGATAGATAGGTAACAGAATGGACCGATTAGATGGGTGACAGTTTTCTTGCCAGCCGGGAGGACCG
>NZ_JARTVT010000108.1:0-706 GCF_029625685.1 Mesorhizobium sp. WSM4976 | reverse complement strand
CGTCCGTTCCGGCGCCCGCGTCCAAGCCGATGTCGGACGATCAGGTGCTGAAGCTGTTCGCGGAAGGCTCCTACGAGCTTGTGCCGCATGACAACATGCGCAAGACCATCGCGCGCCGCCTGGTCGAGGCGAAATCCACCATCCCGCATTTCTATCTGACGCTGGATTGCGAGCTAGATGCGCTCCTGGCGCTGCGCACGCAGCTCAATGCCGCGGCCCCGATGAGGAAGACCGACACGGGGGAGGTTCCGGCCTACAAGCTCTCCGTCAACGACTTGGTGATCAAGGCGATGGCCATGGCGCTGATGGCGGTGCCGGATGCGAACGCCTCCTGGACCGAGAACGCCATGGTCAAGCACAGGCACGCCGATGTCGGCGTCGCGGTGTCGATTCCCGGCGGCCTGATCACGCCGATCATCCGGCACGCGGATGAAAAGACGCTGTCGGTCATCTCGAACGAGATGAAGGACCTGGCAAGCCGCGCCCGCAGCCGCAAGCTGAAGCCGGAAGAGTATCAGGGCGGCACGACGGCGGTGTCCAACCTCGGCATGTTCGGCATCAAGGATTTTGCCGCAGTCATCAATCCGCCGCATGCGACGATCCTGGCGGTCGGCGCGGGCGAGGAGCGGGCGGTGGTGAAGAAGGGCGAGATCAAGATTGCCACGGTGATGTCGGTCACGCTCTCGACCGATCACCGCGCGGTCGA
>NZ_JARTVT010000107.1:0-712 GCF_029625685.1 Mesorhizobium sp. WSM4976 | reverse complement strand
GGATCAACATCTCTCTGGCCGGTGTATGACCGTACCAGCTGCGCAGCCATCTCCCGCCATTGACTCTCCGGGGCTTTGCTTTCGTGGACTTCTTTCAAGAAGGCAGACCGTAAGATGTCGGCATCCAGCGCCGTCAGGTGTGAATTCGCCATCATTCCCTCACATGAACGGGGGCGAAAACCATTCCCCGCGCAGCTAGGAATTATACAGCGTACATCGTGAAAAGAAAAAGCCCCTCGCAGCTAATGAGCGTCAGCGACGGGCTTTCTTGATCTGGCTACACCCCGGGAGGTTCGACCATGAACGCTTAATGACGGAGACGTGACTTCGTTCCAATTCGGGACAAGGGTTTCTGGTGAGACCCTTTAGAAGCCGCCCAGCGGCGAGGTCCCGCGGAGGTTCCCAAGTGGACTGTCTTGGTCGTAAAGACGCGAAACAAAGTCGCTTCCCATGAGTTCTCCTGCTGGTCACGGAGGCCAGAGCAGCATGCCCCTCTACTATTTCCACGTCGACAACGGCACCTTCAATCCCGACGACGAAGGCGTCGATCTCCCCGATCTCGATGCTGCGCGGCTGGAAGCCGTGCGAGCCGCAGGCGAGATGATAAACGACAGCAAACACTCGTTCTGGGAGCACATGACGCCCTGGATCATGAACGTAACAGATGACCAGGATCGGCTCCTGTTCACTCTTCAATTCGCCGCGAAGGTGC
>NZ_JARTVT010000106.1:0-767 GCF_029625685.1 Mesorhizobium sp. WSM4976 | reverse complement strand
CAAAAGCACTGCGATGCCGCACCGACTGGAAGAACTCATCAATGATCACGCTTTTCGAACATGTGGGCGCCGCTACCAACACTAAGCGTTCCCGATCAAACGGAAGCCTCTATCCCTTCTTTCTGAAGGCTGTCCGGACATGAACGCATTTGATGTCCGTCCAACGCTGGATGCTCCCGACGACGATCTCTATCTTTGGCTTGAAGATGTGGAAGGCGAGCGGGCACTTGCCTGGGCCGCCGGCCAGTCGGCAAAGACCCTGAAGCACTTCAGTGGAACGCAGTTCGAGCGCGACCGCGCGACTCTGAAGGCAGGCCTGTTCCCTAAGCGGCGTCGCATCTCCCCCGGCCGAGTCGCATGGCTTGAATCCGATATCAGGGCTTGGATGGAAACTAGATCTGAGAGCCGCACCGCATGAATGTAGCCTCCCAATATCTTCTCCCGTCTGTGGCGCATCACGAAGCCGGGCACGCGGTGGCCGCCATCGTTTTGCACCGTCAGATGTTCGACGACGACCGTGAACTCCCTGCTTTCTCAAGTGTTAGTATTTACCCCGACGCCGGTGACGGAGAGTGCGGTGGTTTTGTCGAAGGCACGGTTTTCTATTCAGCGCAAGGATTCACCTCGGAGCTAAAGCCGATTTTCGAGAACGATATGGATCGACATTTCCAACGCGATGAAGCGATCCAAGAGATAGTTGCGTGTCTGGCAGGTCCTTTTGCAGAATCCGCATTCGAAGGCTATCTGGACCCGCGCGATATGGCGAT
>NZ_JARTVT010000105.1:0-782 GCF_029625685.1 Mesorhizobium sp. WSM4976 | reverse complement strand
AAAGTTAAAAAACGGGTCTGGGTATTTTTTGCTGAAGGACAGCGTTCCCTGCCCCATCCCCACTACCGAAAAAGATGCGCACCGCGCCGCTCCTTCGAATGTGACCTTTACCCATGAGCCGGCGCCGTTCAACCACGATCGTATCGGCGCAAGGGCAGTCCGGGCGCTATCCCCGGGGGTTGTTGCACAAATGACACGATTTGGCCTCACTCAGAAAGCTCTCGTTAACCATCGAGGGGCGCGAGACATGGAATCCGGGCGAATCCGGCGATCGGCCGGCTGAATTGCGGCGTCACGGCGAGTCGCCCTGTCCGATTGTTGCCGCAGAGTCGCCTTGCGAAGGGAGGCTTGTTGCGCACAGCGCAGGGACGATGGCGGAGAGGATGGGATTCGAACCCACGAGAAGCTTTTGACCTCTACTCCCTTAGCAGGGGAGCGCCTTCGACCACTCGGCCACCTCTCCGTCGCGCCGCTGGATAAAGAAAAGCGTGGGCACAATCAACAAGCCGGCGCCATAATCGCCGAAAAATCGTCTGGCCGGCAGCTTCGGAAAGCGGCCGAGCATCGGCATCGCATCGGCCCAGACACGGCGAATCGTGACTTATGCGGCCGTTTCGAGCCAGGCGCAGGTGCCTTCATTGGTGCGCCATCGTAGACCGGAACCGGACACGCAATCACCGGCAGACGCCAATCGTTCCGCTGTACGGAGGCGAAAAAGACCCGCAATAGCAAGCCATTGCCCATAATTTTGGCCGAGACTCCACATCAGTCGCGTTCGATTC
>NZ_JARTVT010000104.1:0-798 GCF_029625685.1 Mesorhizobium sp. WSM4976 | reverse complement strand
AACATTAGCGATCTCTTGACGAAGGCCTTGGCCCGCGCCAGACTCATCATGGCATGGCGAAGGGCATCAAGGTTGGCGACGAGGTCGCCATCACCGCAACAGTCCGCAAGCGCGTGACCGAAGATAGGGTCAGCGTCTCGATCCCGAACTATGGGTTTCCACACTCGATAGTTGACCGGACATCGGCGCTGAAGAAAGGGCAGCGGATTGAACTCACTGGTGATGTCCTCCGGGTCGACGAAAATACTGTGACGGTGAATTTGTCCCCGCCGGTGACAGTGGACATCGATGTGGTGCGGTTGGTCACCAGCTACGTTCCGCCGAAGGGAAAGACGCCGCTGGTCGACAAGCCGACCTGACGGCATCTGGACTCCGGGCGTCAACAGTCGCATTCTCCCCCTTGGGGAGAGAGGGCTTGGGCAAGCGCCGGCGCGGTTACGCGGACAATGAGTATAACCGTCGGCGCTATCGACGCAGGCGGGGCGATGACGACGTTTCGGCGTTGGCAGTCGTCGTTCTATTCATAATTGTGATCGCAGGCTATCTCGCCGTCCAGATCGGCCCCGAGTTCACCAGTTGCAACATCAAGGGCAATATCTCCTACAACGGCGGCGAGAAGATCTACCATGTGCCGGGGCAGGAATATTACGACGAAACCAGGATCAGCCTCCTGAAGGGCGAGCGATGGTTCTGCAGCGAGGCTGAAGCACAGGCCGCCGGATGGCGAAGGGCCAGGAGGTAGTGGCGGCTACTGCATCTCCATAGCCCAAGCGTCGAACATCTGAACGAGCTCCGCGC
>NZ_JARTVT010000103.1:0-818 GCF_029625685.1 Mesorhizobium sp. WSM4976 | reverse complement strand
TGGCGAAGGGCCAGGAGGTAGTGGCGGCTACTGCATCTCCATAGCCCAAGCGTCGAACATCTGAACGAGCTCCGCGCGATCTTGCCAGACGGAATGCACGCAGACAGCAATGACGGCAATATAGCCTGCTCGGATCAGCAGCTTACGCATTCTCAAGATTCTCTCGTCGCCTTTCGACCCTGTGCAACGTTAACCGAATCTTGGCCAAACATCGATTAGCATTGCCTGATGGATGCTGTATTCGACGACCTCACGCGGGCAGTGCTGGCGCCCTCAAAGACAGCTTGGCCCACAGTCGCGCTCGCCGGCTCACTGGCCCTTGGCATTGCCATAGGACTAGGTATGGCGATCGACCATGTTGCTGCCGATCGCCCTCAGCCGATCAAGGTCCACTACGGGCCAGACCCGATCCTGTACCCCAAAGAGATCTAAGCGGCTCTGCTACGGCCCGAAGCTGATCGCGCCACCGATGTGGATCTGCGAGGCCGAAAGCGTCAGCGTCAGGTCATCGGTCGTGTTCGCGGCTGCTGTCGGGAAGTGGCACGCCACGATGCGATGATTGCCGGTGATGCTGGTGACGTCTGCATCCTCCACCACCGTGTCGGAACCGGTCCAGCTTTCTGTGAAGCCGGTGATTGTCGGCGAGCATATCCCCAGGGCGATAACCGCTCCTGATGCTTTGGTCTCGATGTCATTGAGTGCGATTGTCGTGCTTGTCGCCTGTGCTGACGACACCACGTCGAGCGGCGTTGCCGTGGTGCCGCTGACAACCCACACAAAGAGGTTTGCGCCTGTAGCGGGTGCACTGGCACTGAGAA
>NZ_JARTVT010000102.1:0-880 GCF_029625685.1 Mesorhizobium sp. WSM4976 | reverse complement strand
TGACGCTATATGGCGTCATAGTTTCTGGCAATGCACGGAGTTGCTGCGATGGACCTGGCACAATATGCGGATCACGGGTTGTTCGCACCCAAGAAGATTGCGGACGCTTTCCGCACCACGAGCGAGGAGATTGCGCGCACCTGGTCTGGGCAAAGACGCGGTCCAGCGGCGGGAGCGGGTGCGCTCAGACAAGACGCAGCGCCGCCTGCGCGAAATGGTGGAAATCGTTAACAAGGTCGAGCCGCGATTTGGCTCCGCGCTCATTGCCTACGCCTGGTATCGGTCCGAACCGCTGCCGGGATTTTCGGGGCAGACGGCAATGCAGCTCGTTCGGGAGGGTCGAGCCAATGAGGTGCTCGACTTCATCGACGCGGTCGATGCGGGGATTTACGCCTGACGATCGCCGCCATCACCTATTCGGGCCGGCTCTACCGCGCCCTCAATCCGGTGTATGCCCGCGAGCCAATGTCGGGACGCGGTGCCGAACTCTATGGAGGGCGTTTCAACCCCAAGGGGATGCCGGCGCTCTATGCGTCGACCTCGGTCCTGACGGCTTTGCGCGAAGCCAACCAGGTTGGCGATCTGCAGCCGACGACGCTGGTCGCTTATCGTGCAGAGATCGAGGCCGTCTTCGATACGGGCGACGGCACTGCTCTTGCACCAATGGGTCGCGATGCGACCGTCCTCGCCGGCCCGACATGGCGCGATCAGATGAGAGACCATGGCGAGGCGCATACGCAGCGATTTGCCCGTGAGCTGGTCGCGCAAGGCTATAATGGCCTGCTCGTGCCGAGCTTCGCCAAGGGCGCGGCAATCGGCGACTTGAATCTCGTTCTGTGGCGATGGGGTCACGCTGCCCCATCCAGGCTCGAGCTGATCG
>NZ_JARTVT010000101.1:0-931 GCF_029625685.1 Mesorhizobium sp. WSM4976 | reverse complement strand
TCAAAGCGCCTTTTGCAGCTCCGGCAAAATGACGAAGAGATCGCCGACCAGGCCGTAGTCGGCAACCTGGAAGATCGGGGCTTCCTCGTCCTTGTTGATGGCGACGATGACCTTGGAGTCCTTCATGCCGGCCAGATGCTGGATGGCGCCGGAGATGCCGACGGCAATGTAGAGGTCGGGCGCAACCACCTTGCCGGTCTGGCCCACCTGCCAGTCGTTCGGTGCATAGCCGGCGTCGACCGCGGCGCGGGAGGCGCCAACCGCGGCGCCGAGCTTGTCGGCGACCGGCAGGATGACTTCCTGGAACTTCTCCGAGGAGCCGAGCGCGCGGCCGCCGGAGATGATGATCTTGGCCGAGGTCAGCTCTGGACGGTCATTCTCGGAAAGCTTGTTCTCGACGAAAGACGACAGGCCGGGATTGGCGGCGGCGCCGACTGTCTCGACCGAGGCCGAGCCGCCCTCGGGTGCCGCCGCGAAGGAAGCGGTGCGCACCGTGATGACCTTCTTGGCGTCGGTCGACTGGACTGTCTGGATGGCGTTGCCGGCATAGATCGGCCGCTTGAAGGTGTCGTGCGAGACCACTTCGATGATCTCGGAGACCTGGGCAACATCGAGCAGGGCAGCTATGCGCGGCGCGATGTTCTTGCCGGCGGACGTCGCCGGCGCGATGATCGTGTCGTAGCCGCCCGCAAGCGACACCACGAGCGCCGCGGTCGGCTCAGCGAGACGCTCGGAAAGTTCGTCGGCTTCGGCCAGCAGCACCTTGCGCACGCCCTTCAGCCTGGTGGCGGCATCGGCCGCGCCCTTGGCGCTCTTGCCGGCCACCAGCACGTCGACTTCCGCACCGATCTGCAGCGCCGCCGACAGCGCCTTGGCGGTCTGGTCGGAGAGGGTTGCGTTGTCATGTTCGGCGATGAGGAGAATTGCCATT
>NZ_JARTVT010000100.1:0-938 GCF_029625685.1 Mesorhizobium sp. WSM4976 | reverse complement strand
TGGCCTGCTGCCGGTTTTTCGGACACCAGGTTAAGCTAGCATAGCTTGCTCCTCGAACTCGACGGGGCTCAGATAGCCCAATGTCGAATGCCGTCGCCGCGGGTTGTAGAAGCGCTCGATGTAATCGAACACGTCGGCCCTGGCGTCATCTCTCGTCCTGTAGACCTTGCGGGCTGCGCGCTCGGTTTTCAGCGACGAGAAGAAGCTCTCCATCGCGGCATTGTCCCACACGTTGCCCGACCTGCTCATCGAACATGTGATGCCGTTATCGGCCATCAGGCGCTGGAACTGCTCGCTCGTATATTGCGATCCTTGGTCGGAATGATGCAGCAGGCTGTCCGGTTTGCCTCGGCGCCAGATCGCCATGATGAGGGCGTCGGTGACGAGTTGCGCCGTCATCTCGGCCTTCATCGCCCAGCCGACGACACGGCGAGAGAATAGATCGACCACGGCGGCAACGTAGAGCCAACCTTCTGCGGTCCAGATGTAAGTGAAGTCGGCAATCCATTTCTGGTTCGGAGCCGATGCCTCGAAGGCGCGGTCGAGGAGGTTGTCCGACACTGCCGCTCGCTCGCCCGTATCCTTCGGCAGCCCACGTCGGCGTGGACGTGCACGCAGGCCGTTCTCCCGCATCAGCCGTTCGATGCGATGCAGACCGCAAGATAGGCCTTCCGCCAATAAGTCGTGCCAGACGCGGCGGGCGCCATAGGTGCGGTCGCTGCTCTTGAAGCTTCGGTCGATCTGGGCAACGAGCACCTCGTCGTGCCGGGAGCGAGCGCTGGGGCTGCGGTTGAGCCAGGCATGGAAGCCTGAGCGGGATACGTCCAGCGCGTCGCACAGCCACGCCACCGGCCAGATGTTCCGGTGCCTCGCGATGAAAGCGAACCTCATGTCACTTCCCTCGCGAAGTAGGCTGCGGCCTTTTTTAGGATGTCGCG